>CAYHCR010000053.1:0-10497 GCA_964354895.1 uncultured Myxococcales bacterium
GAGCGCATCCGCGCGGGCGGCGCGGGCATCCCGGCCTTCTTCACCGCCACCGGCGTCGGCACCCTGGTCGCCGAGGGCAAGGAAGTGCGCGACTTCGACGGCCGCAAATACGTCATGGAGACCGGCCTGATCGCCGACCTGTCCATCGTCAAGGCGTGGAAGGCCGATGAACGCGGCAATCTGGTGTTCCGCAAGACCGCGCGCAACTTCAACCCGATGATGGCGACTGCGGGCAAGGTCACGGTTGTCGAGGTGGAAGAGATCGTCCCCGTCGGCTCGATCGACCCCGACCACATCCACACGCCGGGCGTCTATGTCGACCGCCTGATCCAGACCGTGTCCGAGAAGCGCATCGAACAGCGCACTGTCCGCAAGCGGGAGGCTTGATCCAAATGGCACGTACTCGCGAACAACTGGCCGAACGCGCCGCCAAGGAGCTGCAGGACGGCTTCTATGACTTCACGGCGACCGAGGTGCTCCAGGACGGCTGCCGGTCCGAGGCGGATCAGATCGTGGAGGGTGACATCTGGGACGGCCGGCTCGAGGTGCTCGGCGACACGGTGCGCCTCTCGTACGAGCTGCACGAGGCCCGCAACGAGCACACGCTGATCGGCCGGTTCCTGCCCGACGCCGAGGTCCAGCGTTTCATCGCCGACGCGACGTTCGACGTCCAGACGGAGATGGCGACGCCGGGCAGCCCCGAAGAGCTGCGCGCCGAGCAGCACTTCTGCCACGCGTTCGCGCGCCTCCACGTCGAGGGGCGCGTCCGGAGCGCGACGACGTTCACCGGGCGCCTGCGCGTCGACTACCAGCGCCGGCCCGAGGCGGCGCCGTCGTGCCTGTCGAGCTGCGTGCTGGAGCTGCGGTTCGAAGCGAAGCACGTGCCGATCGACGCTACCGTCGACCCGGCCCCGTAGCGCCGAAGAGCGCGAGCTGGTCGCTCTTCCCGGGCTGCAGACCGAGCGCCGCCCGCACGGGCGCGAAGCTGCGACGGTGTACGGGGGTGACGCCGAGCCGGCGCAGCGCCTCGACGTGGCTCGCGACGGGGTAGCCCTTGTGCTGCGCGAAGCCGTAGCCGGGGTACTGGCGATCGAGCTCGCGCAGCAAGGCGTCGCGGGTGGTCTTGGCGAGGATCGAGGCCGCCGCGATCGAGAGCGACTTCGCGTCGCCCTTGATGATCGACTGCTGCGGCCCGGAGAACCCCGGCACGCGGCGCGCGTCGACGAGCAGCTCCTCCGGCGCGAGCGAGAGGCCCTCGACGGCGCGGCGCATCGCGAGCAGCGACGCGTGGTACGGGTTGAGGCGATCGATCTCCTCGGCCGACGCGCTGCCGGTCGCCCACGCGAGCGCCGCCGCGCGGATCACCGGCGCGAGCGCCTCGCGCGTCGGCTCGTCGAGCTTCTTGGAGTCGTCGACGCCCGGCAGGCGCGTCCCCGGCGCGAGGATCACGGCGGCTGCGACGACGGGGCCTGCCAGCGGGCTGACCCCGGCCTCGTCGACGCCGGCCAGAAGCCGCACACCTTCCGCCCACCGCGCGGACTCGAAGGCGAGCATTTTTGTCTGGCGACGTCCCTCCGCCTGCGCGGCGTCACGGCGTCGCGCCCAGCCCGCGAGGAGCGCCTGGGCGCCGGCGCGCGGATCGTCCTGCAGCGCGCGCCGCTCCGCCGCCGTCGGCTCCTCGGTCAGGAACCTGCGGCGGAGATCGGCGAGCGACGGGGGCTTCTGACTCGGCACGCGCGGACCGTAGCCGCGATCAGAAGCGCCAGGCGAGCGTGAAGCGCAGCAGGAGGCCCGAGAGATCGATCCCGCCGGCGTCGATCGGCACGAGCTCGACGCGGGTCGGGGTCGTGTCTTCGCCGAGCGAGACGTCGCGCTGCAGCTCGTCGAACGTGGCGTCGATCGGCCGCAGCGCCCAGCCGAGCTCGGCGCCGAGCGAGAGGTGGCGGGGTGGGCGGCCGTCGGGGAGCGTCTCGCCCGCGCCCATCAGCAGCTCGATCCCGACGAGCCCCTCGAGCACGACGAGCGGCGCGACGTCATCTGCCTCCCAGTCACCGTCCGCGTGGACGATCGCGAGGTGCGCGAGCTCGAAGCCGGCGCCGGCCCGCGCGTAGGCCCGCGCGAAGCGGCCGAGCGGCTCGCGGAAGACCGCCGAGGCCTCGAACGTGTGGAGCGTGAGCGTGGAGTCCCACGCGCCGAACGAGGTCGCGGTCGTGGAGCCGCCTGCGTACGAGAGCTCGAGCAGCAGCGCCCCGTCGAGCACCCCGGGCTGCCACGCGACGCCGATCTCGGGCCGCGTGAGCACGTCGTCGTCGTCGACGAGATCCCAGGCGGGATCGCCGATCCACTGCGAGGAGACGCGGAAGAACAGGCCGTAGCTCGTCGCGTCCGGATCGAAGGGGGGCAGGTCGCGCGGCGCGGGCGTCGGCGGGGCCGTGGCGATCGCGGGATCGACGGTGACCGGCGGCGGCGGCGGAAGCTCTGCCGGCGACTCGTCGACGGGCGGCGGCGGGCGCGGGGCCTCGACGGGCGGCGGCGGGCGCGGCGCAGGCGGCTCGGCCGGTCGCGCGGCGGGGTCCGAGTCCCAGGCCTCCTTCGCGGACAGCGTCGCGGCAGACTCCGCGGCGGTGGCGAGCGAGGGGAGCAGCGCGAGCGAGGCGAGCAGCGACAGGTGCAGGACGGTGCGCATGATCACTCCTCCCCCTCGACGGCCCACGGCGCGTCGAGCACGCCCGCGGTGAAGAGGCCGTCCCAGCGACGGGCCCCCTCGCGGCCGAGCGCGTCGACCGGCACGATCGTCACGTCGCCCATCGGATCTTCGTGCATCGCCCAGACGTGCCCGAGCGCGACGCCGAGCGAGGTGATGCGCTCGTCGAGCGGGACGCCGCGGATGACGACGTTCGCGCCGCCGCTCTCGTCGACCGCTGCGCTGATCTCGACGATCGAGCCGGTCTCGCCGCCGGGCTGGTCGTCCTCGTCGTCGTAGGCGGGCGCCGCACCGCTCTCCTCGCGAAGGACGGTGACGCCGAGGTAGAGCCGGCCGGTCGCCGGATCGATCGCGGCGGCGGACGTTTCGCCGGAGACGACGATCGGCGTGAGGTTCACGCGCAGTCGCGCCTGCGAGACGCTCAGGCTGACGCCGGTGAGCGCTGCGGTCGTGCCGCGGCCGGGGATCTCGACGGCCGAGTGGCTGAAGAACGCGATCCCGGCGGCGACGCGCGGCGCGAGGTCGAAGGTGCCCTGGAGCTTGTCCTCCTCGAGCAGGTCGGTGAGCGGCTCCCAGCCCGCGACCTTGTCACCGCCGCTGGCGAAGCCGCCGGGCGCGGGGAAGAGCAGGAGGCGACCTCCGCCGAGATCCTCGACGGAGCGCGCGGGGAAGGTCAGCCGCGCGAGGTGGGTGCGCGACTCGTCGCCCGTCGCGTCGAGCGCGGCGCCGAGCGCGCCGCCCGAGCCGCCGTTGCGCCAGAGCGCGACGACGGTGCCGTTGAACGCATCGCCCGCGGGGACCGCGATGTCGGAGAGGCCGCCCGCGCCCGCGACGAAGAGGAAATTCACGAACGCGGTCAGGTCATCGCCCTGCACGCCGAGCTCGATCGAGAGGACGTCCTCGGCCTCGCTCGTGCGCACGAAGAGGTACTTCGCGTCGGCGGAGAAGATCGCCTCCTCCGGCGTCAGGTCATCCCCCCCCGGCAGCTTCAGCGGGATGCGGACCTTCCGGGCCGGATCGGAGAGATCCAGCACGACGATCGCGGCGTCGAGCACGACGGCGGCGAGGGTGCCGGTGGGCGCGAAGACGACGCCGCGGGGCGCGAGGGACTCGGTCTGCAGCGCCTCGAGCGACGCTTTCTTGGCGTCGAAGTCGACGACGCTGACCTCGTTCTGGTTACGCGCCGCAGGACTTCCCGGCGCGGGCGGCAGCGCGGGGTCGTAGAAGAGCACCGCGTGGCGGCGGCTGGGCGAGACCGCGATCCGATCGTAGGAGCCCGGCAGGTCGATCGAGGTGACGTCGCCGTCGGGCAGCGAGACGAGGTCGAGCTGGGGCGCGTCTCCCCGGCCGCCGAGCACCCACGCGCCGCCCGAGGCGGGCGCCACGGTGCGAGGCAACGGGCCGACGGGGGCCGCGATCGGCACGCCACCCTTCGCCGGATCGACGGCGAGCAGCGTGCGGGTCGTCTTGTTGAGCCACACGAGGTGGCCGGCCGCTTCGACCGGGCCGATCACGTCCAGGTCTTCGGTGAAGCGGTCGTCGCGGTCACCGCAGCCGGTCAAGGCGACGGTGGCGGCGAGGCCCACTGCGAGGATGGCGTTGCGCATCACTGCAGCCTCCCCGACGTCAGCGGACGTCGGCGTTGAGCTCATACCCGGTCGCGGTGCGGACCCGCCCGGAGGCGAGATCCACGAAGCTGATGCGGCCGGCGGGGTGGACCTGCGTCACGAAGATTCGATCGTTGGGCGTGGTGTCGCTGCCGACGAGCGCGCCGGCGTACTCGGGCGCGCTCGCGAGCGTGAGGGTGCGGGCGACGAGCGTGTCGAGCGACACGGCGTCGACCTGGAACGTGCGCGCGGTGTCGTCGCGGAGCGTGACGCCCGCGTGCAGGCCGTCGGCGGCGAAGACGACCTCGCCTGGCGCGACGTCGCCGGTGAGCTTGAGCTGGGCGACGCCGGCGTCGAGATCGACGACCGAGTAGCCCTGCTGCTGGTCCACGCTTCGCTCGTAGGCGTCGGCGATCGTCGACTCGGGGTTTGGCCGATGCACGACGATCGCGGTGCGGCCGTCGGGGCCGAGGCCGATCGTGCGGACCCATTTCTCGAGCACGTCAAAGGGAAGCAGCGCAGGCGTCGCGGCGGCGCGATCGAGCAGGCCGAACGCCTCGCTCGGCTCGGCGTTCGTGAACGCGAGGACGAACCGACCATCGGAGGAGAGCTCGAGCTGACCGGCGACGAGGCCGTTGGATGGGAAGCGCTGCAGGAGTGTCGGATCCGAGAGCGCGGCCGGCATCGGCAGGATCGCGACCTCGTCGATCGAGCGGAGCGCGAGCGCCGCAAAGCTTCCGTCTGCCGCGAGATCGATGTCGGTCGCGGCCGCCGGCAGCGGGACCTCGAAGCCGCGCCGCGCGTCGACGTCGAGCACCCAGAGCCCGTCGGCCGCGAAGCTGCGGAAGATCACCCAGTGGCCGTCGGCCGTCGGGAGCGCCTCGCGGGCGGTGAGATCGTGCAGGCCCTCCGGCAGCGTGAGCCGCTCGACGGGCTGCTCGCCATCGAGCTCGTCCAGCGAGAGGAAGGCGACCTCGTCGCTCCCGATCACGATCGCGCGGGCCGTGCGCCCCGCGGTCTGGCGGAAGAAGACGTCGGTGTGCCGGCGGCCGAGCGCGAATTCGTAGACCGCCGGCTCCTCGCCGTTGCCGACCGCGAGCGCGTCGACCACCGCGACGATGCCCTCCGAGCCGCCGTCGAGGGGCTCGCCGTCCGGCGTCCAGAGCAGCGCCCAGACGCCGTCGGGCGAGAGCGACAGCGCAGAGTGGCGGCGCGCGAGCTTGCGCACGTGCAGCTCCGGACCGCTCGGCGTGCGCGAGAGGACGGAGAGCGCCTCACCCTGGCGGGAGAGCACGGCGATCGCGTCGCGGCCGGGCATCGCGGCGGCGGCGAGCGGCTCCTCGGGGAGGATCACCGCCTCGATCGTGAGCGTCTCGGGGTCGAGGATCGCGGCGGAGTCGGCCTCCGGCGAGAGCGCGAAGACATAGTGGCCCGCGGCGATCGGGCGCAGGAAGGTCGCGTCCTCTTCGGTCTCCGGCGGCAGCCCGTCGTCGGGATCGACGCAGCCGTTGAAGGCGCAGATCAGCCCCAGCGGGCAGTCGGCGTCCGAGATGCAAAGGCGGTCGGACGGGCCGCCATTTCCCCCGCCGTCGTCGCGGAGGCTCGCCGCCGTCATCGAGGCGTCGTCACCACAGGAGCAGGCGGCGAAGAGCCCGAAGGCCAACGCAGCGGAGGCCGCGAGGTGGAGCGATGCATTCCGGCGCGTCATGGCGTCACTCCACGTCGGCGTTGAGTTCGTAGCCGGTCACCGTCCGCACCGCGCGCCGCGAGAGCTCCACGAAGCTGATGCGGCCGGCGGGGTGGATCTGCGTCACCCAGATGCGATCGAGGAGCGCGGGATCGTCCGTCGCGAGCGCGCCGGCGTACTCGGGCACGCCCGCGAGCACGAGCGAGTCGGTCACGAGCGTCTGGAGATCGAGCACCTCGACCGTCGAGTTCGAGACGGTCGTGCCGAGCACCACCGCGGCGTGGCGGCCGTCCGCGGCGAGCACGATCTCGCGCGGGGCGACGGCGCCGGTGCGCTTGAGCTGGGCGATCCCGCGGTCGACGTCGAGGAGGCTGTAGCCCTCGTCGTGATCGACCGCGCGCTCATACGGATCGGCGATCGTCGAGCCGGGATCGGGCCGGTGCAGCACCACCGCGCGCGAGCCGTCCGCGGTGAGGCCGACCGCGCGCACCCACTTCTGCAACACGTCGAGGACCTGCAGCGACGGCACGCCGTCGAGCGTCAGCACGCCGAGCGTCTCGGAGGGCTCGGCGGTCGAGAAGACGAGCGCGCGACGGCCGTCGTCGGCGACCTCGACCTGGCCGGGCACGATGCCGGGCGTCGGGAGGATCGTGATCGCGGTCGGATCGGTGAGCGCCTCGGGCAGCGGGATCACCGCGACGCTCTCGGCGGTGCGCAGCGCTGCCACCGCGCGTCGGCCGTCGCGCGAGAGCTCCAGATCGGTGGCGACCGCGGGGAGCGGCAGCGTCGAGAGCGAGCGCGTGCGGACGTTGATGACGAGCAGCTCGGGCGCGGCGAGCGCGCGCAGGAGGATCGTGCCGCCGTCGGGCGAGGCGGCGGCCTCACGCGTGAGGATCTCGTCGAAGCCGGCGGGCAGGCGCAGGCGGACGGGTTCGAGCGCGTCTTCGCCCCGCAGCGGCACGAACGCGATCTCCTCCTTGCCGAGGATCACCAGATCCCGCGCCGCTCCTTCGGCGACGCGGAAGTAGACGTTCGTGTGCCGGCGGCCGACCGCGAGCTCGTCGGGGATGACGCCCTCGTCGCCGAGCGAGGAGATCTTGACGATCGCGACGACGCCCTCGGCCCCGAAGTCGGGCGCCGTGCCCTCGGGCGTCCAGAGCACCGCGAAGCCGCCGTCCGGCGCGACGGCGAGCGCGGAGAAGCGGCGGGGCGTGCGCTGGACGCGGAGGGTGAGCTCGGTGGCGCTGACGTCGAGGCGGCTGATCGCGCGCCCGGTGCGGGAGAGCACGAGCGCGGCGCTCTGCCCGGGCAGGCCTGCAGCCGCGACGGGCTCCTCGGGGAGCACGACCGCGCGGATGGAGAGCGTGACGGGGTCGACGATCGCGGCGGAGTCGGACTCGGGCGAGAGCGCGAGCACGAACGGGCCGGCCGCGACGGGGCGCAGAAAACTCGCGTCGACCTCGGTCTCCGGCGGCTTGCCGTCGCCGGGGAGGACACAGACGCCGAGCGCGCAGATGAGGCCCGCGGGGCAGTCCGGGTCCGAGAAGCACCCCGCGTAGCCGCTGCCGCCTGCGCCGCTGTCGCCGCCGGGGAGCTCGTCGGCGGCGCCGCCGCCCTCCATCGAGAAGTCGCCCGCGGCACAAGCCGTGAGGAAGGCGAGCGTTGCGACGAAGGTGGGCCCTGTCAGGCGGCGGGACATGCGGGCCTCCTTGCGAGCCGGGTGGTGCGGGCGCGCGCAATACTGCGCAGGACCGAGCGCAATCCGCGTGCCAGCCGGGATCTCGCGGGGAAGTCCGTGATCCAGCGCACGGACCCGGACATCCGAGTCAGGGCGTGTGCCGGATTTCCCCGCTCAGGCGACGGAAATGGGAGGCGGGGTGAGCCAGCCCCGGCGCAGCTCGATCGCCTCCGGGGCGGCGCGGGGATCAAACGTGAAGCAGAAGGTGTCTCGCGGCCGCTCGCCGAACGCGACCGTACAGGTGCGCAGCTGGCCTCTGCGAAAATAGTGCAGCGTGGCTCGCTCGCCGGGCCGACGCTCCTCCAGCCGGCTCCCGACCGACCCGCCGTCGAGCTTCTCGCCGTCGAGCGCGACGAGCTCGTCGTCCGGCGAGAGCCCCGCCTGCTCGGCCGGCGAGCCGCGCAGAACATGCGTCAGGCTCGGCCGATCGCTGTCGCGCACGTTCGCGCCGAACCAGCCCTTCGCGCCGCTCCCCGCCTTGCCCGGCGTGCCGCCGCGGTCCTTGTCGCTCTCCTTCGCGCGCCGGAGCACCTCGAGCCCGGCCGCGCCGAAGAGCTCCTCCCACGGCAGGTCGTCGGTGCCGGCGACGTGGCGGTCGAGGAACGGGCCGATCGCCTCGCCCCCGACCTCCACGCACACCTTCCGCAGCCCGTCTTCGGGCACGCCGATCCCGGTCTTCCCGTGGCGCTCCCAGAGGAGGCGCACGACGTCATCCATCGACCGCGCGCCGCGCGTCGCGCGACGGATCGCCAGGTCCAGCAGGCAGACCGTCGCCTCGCCCTTCACGTAGTAGCTGACGGTGGTGTTCGGCGTGGTCTCGTCGGGGCGGTAGTACTTCACCCAGGCGATGAGCGAGGCCTCCTCGAGGCTCGCGACCTTGCGTCCGGGCGCGCGCTCCACCTCTGTTGCGCTCTCGCCGATCTTCTCGAGGAAACGCTCGGCCGAGTAGAGCCCCGCGCGCACGGGCAGGACGAGGTCATAGTACGAGGTGAGGCCCTCGAAGAACCAGAGCAGGCGCGTGTACTGCTCGCGCGAATAGTCATACGGCGTGAAGGCGGCGGGCTTGATGCGCTTGACGTTCCACGCGTGGAAGAGCTCGTGCGTCGCGAGCTGCAGGAAGTCCTCGTAGCCCTTGGGATCGACCATCCCGTTGCGGGGGAAGAGCAGCGCAGTGCTGTCCTCGTGCTCGAGCCCGCCGCGCCCCTTGTCGGTCAGCAGGACGAGGAAGGCGTAGCGCTCGTACGGGAGGCCGCCGAACAGCCTGGCTTCTCCTTCGACGACCTTCGTCAGATCGCCCGCGACGCGCGCGAGATCGAGCGTGCCGCCCGCGACGGCGAGCACGTGTGGCACGCCCGCGGCCTGAAACTCGAGCACCCCGAGCGCGCCGATCACGACCGGGCAGTCGCAGAGCTGATCGAAGTCGCGCGCGCGGAAGTGGCCGGGCCCGTCGCCCGCGGGCAGCGTCGTGACGAGGCGCTGGCCGTCGCGCAGCTCGAAGGTGACCTCGCACGGCTGGCCCGCGACGCCGTCGGCGGTGAGGAACAGGTTCGCGCCGTTGAGCGAGGCGAGCTCGGCGTCGAGGTAGCTCGTGCGGACGGTCAGCTCGCGCGCGTAGACCCGCCACGCCAGCCGGATCGCGCCGGTCGAGGGCCGCGTGATCTTCCAGCGCGCCTTGTCGAGCCGCTCGCAGCGCAGCGGCGCGCCGGCCTCGTCGCTCGCGCGAACGCCCTCGACGAGCCGGGCGAATTCGCGGACGAGGTAGCTGCCCGGGGTCCAGACCGGCATCCAGACGACGAGCGCGTCGCCCTCGCACGCCGCCGCGGGGAAGCGCGCGGTCAGCTCGACGAGGTGGGTCTCAGGGGCGGGGAAGCGGACGTCGTAGCGGACGGGATCCATGCGGCGCACCTAGTCCGGCCGGCTCTACCGCGTCAACGCGGCCTTCGGCCGGCGCCGCCGCGTCCACGCTACGGCACGACCCCGCGCTCTTCGGCGGCCAGCGCGAGATCGAGCTCCAGCCGCGCCTCGAGCAGCACGGCGAGCGGGACGGCGTCGCCGGAGGCCTCGTCCTCGTCGATCCCCTCGGCGACCGCGGCGTCGAGCGCCCCGCGCGCCTTCGCCTCGATCTCCCGCTCCACGACGCGCAGCGGGCGATCGTCGGCCTCGGGATCCGAGCGCAGCTCCAGCGAGGCGCGCGCGAGCTGGATCGCGACGAGGCGCTTGCGCTCGGCCTCTTCCCGCGCCGCCGGAACATCCAGGAACTGCGCCTCGGCGTGCTCGACGGAGGCGACCTGCAGCAGGTGCAGCGCCGCCGCCGCGCGCACGGCCGGGCCGCCGCGATGGAGCGCGTGCAGCACCTCGAGCCGCGCGGTGCCGCGCGCGTGGCTCGTCACGGAGAGAAAACGTTTGCGGGTCGAGGAGGGCAGGCGACGCCAGTCGAGCGGGCGGATCGCCTCCAGCACGTCCCGCGCCGCCTCGACGCCGGGGCCCGGCCGATCGAGCCGCGCCTCCGCCGCCGCGAGCGCGCTCTCCGCGTAGAGCTCACGCAGCGCGCCGCGATCCTGCGCGAAGGCCGCGCTCAGGCGGACCGGGGGCCGCAGCTCACCGCAGGCGCGCGCGAGCTGGCCGGCGCGCTGCAACGCGCGATCCTCGCCGCCGAGCGCCGCGACCGCCGCCTCCATCAGGCCGCGCGCGAGCTTCTCCCACGCCTCGGACGCCTCGGCCGCGACCGCCTCGAAGGCGCTGGGCGGGAGCACGCCGAGCG
>CAYHCR010000054.1:0-10249 GCA_964354895.1 uncultured Myxococcales bacterium
GATCAGCACGATCGGCGTCGGGGTCGACTTCGAGGAGGACGCGATGCAGGCCATCGCCGAGCGCGCCGCGGGCCGCTACCACTACCTGCGCGAGGCCTCGGCGATGCTCTCCATCTTCGAGCGCGAGATCGCGGCGACCGCGGCGACCGTCGCCCGCGCACCGACCGTCCGCCTCGAGCTGCCCGCGGGGGTCCGGCTCGACGAGGTCTACGGCTACGCGTCGCGCCAGGAGGGCGGCGCGCTGCTCATCGACCTGCCTGACTTTCCGGGCGGGGCGCGGCGCAAGATCGTGGCAAAGCTGCACGTCGACGCGGGCGCGCTCGGGGCGCGGCCGGTCTCGACCCCGTCGGTCAGCTTCGCGGATCTCCGCCAGGCGGACCGCCCGTACGTCACCGTGACCGCGCCGATCGTGCTCGCAGAGGTGACCGATCGGACCGAGGTCGTCACGGCGCGGCTCGACCGGGGCGCTGCCGAGCAGGCCGTGCGCGCCTCCAGCGGCGCAGCGCTCCGGACGGCGGCCGTGCTCTTCGGCGCCGGCAAGCGGGACGAGGCGACGCGCTCGCTCTCCGACGCCAAGGAGCGGGCGAAGACGGCCAACCTCGCGATCGGCTCGACGCAGGTGAACAAGGACAACGACGAGCTCGACCGCCAGATCCGCAACTTCTCGGACTTCACCGTCGAGGGTGACTCGGGGCGCGACGCCGTCAAGGGCGCCAAGTCGTTCGCGAACGAGCTGAGCTGGTAGCCCCGCGCGCCCGCATACCTTCTCCGCGGCGCCCCCCCGCGAGGCGGGGCGCCGGCCGAACGCAGCTCTCTCCATCCCCGCTTCCGGGAGTCCACCATGACGCCGATCACGTTCGCCGACCACGAGGCCTTCCACCGCACCGCGCTCCGCCTCGTCGCGGGCGGCGCGGCCGGCGGCGTCGCCTCGCTCGCCCTGTCGGCGCTGCCGCTGCCCTTCGACGTCTCGGCCGCGCTCCCCGCGCTCGTCGCCGGGGGCGCCGGCCTCGGCGCTGCGTTCGGCCGGGGTCACGGCCGCCGGATGGCGCTCGTCGGCGGCGGCCTCGCGCTCGCGCTGCTCTCGCCGCTGCTGTTCCCGCATCACCCGGTCTTCGGCCTGCTCGTCGCAGGCGCGCTCGCGGGCGCCGTGCTGCACAGGCTGCGGCTCGTGACGGCCGAGGAGGGCACGCGGCCGGGCCGGCTCGGCCTCGCCTTCGCCATGGGCGCCGGCGCGCTCGCGAGCGCGCTCGGGCAGCGCGCCGTCCTCGCCTACGCCTCGCGCGGACTGCTCGAGGCCTACGTCCCCGATCCGCTCGCGGCCGCCGGCTATGGCGCGCTCGGGGGACTCTTTCTGGCGGTCGCGGCCGCCGGCGCGCACCTCTCCCCCGATCCCGATCCGGTCGAGGCGGCGTGGGCACGTCTGCAGGCGCGGCTCTCCGGCGAGGTGCGGTCGCTCGTCCTGCGCGCGATGGAGGGCCATCGGCAGGCGCTCTCCGCGCTCGGCGCGGCCGAGGGGCCGGCCCGCGTCGAGCTTCGACGCCAGCTCACGGAGGTCACGCAGCGGATCCTCGATCTGGCGTCGCGGTGGGCGCAGGTCGAGCAGGATCTCGGCGCGGCCAGCGAGAGCGAGCTCGGCAAACGACTCGAGGAGGTCCGGGGGCTCGCCGAGGCCGCGACGGATGAGTCCGCCAAACGCCAGTACGCGATCGCCCAGAAGACCCTCGAAGAGGAGCTCGGGCAGATCGCCCGCATCCGCCAGGGCCGCGAGCGGGTGGTCGCGCGGCTGCACGGCCAGATGGCGCTGCTCGAGCGCACCCGCTTCGCGCTGGTCGGGATGCGCTCCGCCGACGCCCATCGTGCAGGCGCGCAGCTCGCGTCGCTCTCCGAGGGGCTCTCGGCGATCGCGCGCGAGCTCGACACCGAGTCCGAGGCGATCGGCGAGGCGCACGCACAGGCGTGAGTCGCTGGAGCGGATTGCCAGGTCGGGCCCGGCGGGAGACCGCCCGGGCCCGACGTCGTCAAGGCGTGCAGCGCCGGACGTCGGCGTCGCCCCTCAGGCGAGCGGTTTGCCCAGCAGCCGCTCGGAGATCAGCGAGCCGAGGCTGTCGATCATCAGCTTCTCGACGGCCAGCTCGAAGTCGCGCCGCTGGCCGTCGTCGACGTAGATGAAGCGGATGCCCATGCCGGGCTCCTCGCCGTCGTCCTTCGCCCAGACGACCTCACCGGTCAGCTCGAACGGATCGGCGAGCTGCGGGATCGCGAGCTTGAAGAGGAACCGCGTCCCGACCGGCAGCGGCTTGCGCGTCTTGATGAACGTGCCGCCCTTGGAGATGTTCTTCGTGTAGTCAGCGAAGAACGTGTTCATCTTCTTGTAGTCGACGCGCAGCTCGATCGGCGCGCGGGTCTCGGATCGGCCGTGCTCGGCCATGGGATTCTCGGCCATGTGGTCCTTGCCCGGCGAGCGCGGCGCAGGGAACGTGCGGCCGGGGCGACTGGATTTTGGGCAGATCCTACACGAGGGGCGGGATGCCGGCGCGCGCGATCGAGCAGGGTGCGGTGGCAGAGCGGGTGGCGGCGCTGCTGCGGCGGCGACCGGTGCGGCTTCTGCTCCCGGCGCTCGCGCTGCCCGCGGCGCTGTCGGGCCTCGCCCCGCTCTTCGACGTGCCCGGCTACGAGTCCGCGCTCCTCGCCTCGCTGCTCGCGGGGCTCGGCGGCGGCCTGCTGGGGATCGCGGCCGGGCGCCAGGATCGCAGGCGCGCGAGCGGGCTCGAGCCGACGCCCGGGCCCCTCGAGGGCCCCCTGCCCCGCGTCTGGCGCGCGACGCTCGCCGCCGCCGCCCTCACGATCATCGCGACGGCCCTCCCGGCCTGGCTCTCCGCGACGGCCGCCGCGCTCGTCGGCGGCGCGTGTTCGCTCGTCGCCGGCCTCGGGTTCTATCTGCTGCTCCCACTCCCGACCGCGGGGCTCGCCGCGGCGGTCGGCGTCGCGATCGGCGGCCGCTTCGAGCGCCGCGGCGTCGCGGCAGGCCTCTACGCCGCGCTGCTGCTCGTCGGCCTCGCGCTCACCGCCTGGCCGATCCTCGCGGGGCCGCAGATCTTCGCCTTCCACCACCGGCTCGGCTGGGTGCCCGGCCCGCTCTACGACGAGGCCATCCCGCTCGACGGCGCGCTCCTCGCGTTTCGGGGGGTGACGCTCGGCTGGCTCTTCGTGGTGCTCGGCGGCACGGCGGCGCTGCTGCCCGATCCGGCGCCGCGGATCCGGCCTGCCTCGCTCGCGCTGCTCCTGCTCGGGCTCTGCGGCGTCGCGCTGGGCCACGCCTTCCGGACGGAGCTGGGGCTGCAGACCACGACCGCCTCGTTGCAGGAGACGCTCGGCGCGAGCACGCGCGGCCGCCACTGCACGGTCGTCCATCCGCGCGAGCTGCCGAAGCTCGACGTCCGTCGCTTCGTCGTCTCGTGCGATCACCACGTCGACGAGCTCGCCACGTTCTTCGCGGTCCCGGCGCCGCCGGTCACCGTCTGGCTCTACCGGTCGTCGCAGGAGAAGCGCCGGCTCGTCGGCGCCGCCGGCACGCAATTCGCCAAGCCGTGGCGCGGCGAGGTGCACGTCGATCCGCGCGGCTTTCCCCACCCCGTCCTGCGTCACGAGCTCGCGCACGTCGTCGCGCGCGCCGCCGGGCGCCCGCCGTTCGGCGTGACCGGGGCGCTCTTCGGGCTGCTGCCGGTGCCGGCCCTCGTCGAGGGCGCCGCCGTCGCCGCCGAAGATCCGGGCGGCGAGCTGACGCTGCACGAGCAGGCGCAGGCGATGCTCGAGCTCGGGCTGCTGCCGGCGTTGCCGACCATCCTCTCTCCGCTCGGCTTCGCCAGCGAGTCGCCGCGCCGCGCCTACGTCGCGTCCGGATCGTTCGTCCAGTGGCTCGTGCAGACGCGCGGCGCGCAGCGCTTCCACCGCGCGTACTTCGACGCCGACTTCGAGGCGGCCTACGGCGTCCCGCTCCCAGCGCTCGTCGCGGAGTGGCAGAGCTTCCTGACGCAGGCGCCGCTGGCGAGCCGTGCGCGCGAGCTCGCGTTGCGCAAGTTCCGCCGGCCTTCCATCTTCGGCCGGCCCTGCGCGCGCGAGCTCGCGGACCGGGTCGCGGCGGCCGACGCTGCTGACGCCGCCGGCGATCTCGCTCGCGCGGACGAGCTCCGAGGACGGTGCGCGGCGATCGATCCGGGCGATCCCGTCCACGCGCTCGAGCGCCTCGAGCTCGCGGCGCGGCAGGGGCGCACTGCCGACGCCGCGACGCTCGCCGCGACGCTGCTCACGCACCGGGCCACCGACGCGACGCTGCGGGCGGAGACGCACGCGCGGGTCGGTGACGCCCACGTCCGGGCGCACGATCCGGCCGGCGCGGCGGCGGCGTGGACGCGCGCGCTCGCCGAGGCGCCCGGGCGGGATCTCGAGCGGCAGCTCCGCGTGAAGCTCGCGCTCCTCGAAGAGCCGGCGCTCGCAGCGATCGCGCTCCCCTACATCGCCGCCGGCGATGAGCCCGCGCTCCTCTCGGTCGCACGCGCGCTGGCCGAACGTCCTGCGTGGGCCGTCGGCCACTACCTCGTCGGCCGACGGCTCGGGCAGCGTGGCGCCGATCGCGCGGCCGCGGCGCACCTCGCCCGCGCCCTCGCCCTCGGACTGCCGGATCGCTCCGTGGAACGAGAAGCACTGCGGCTCCTCGCCCACGCGCGCCTCGGCGCCGGCGATGGACCGGGCGCGCTCGATGCGCTCGCCCCGCTGCTCACCGCCGGCCTCGCCGGCGAACGCCGCGAGGCCGCGCAGCTGCACGCGCTCTTCGCCGCGGCGCTGCGCGACGGTGGCCTCGAGCGGCCCGAGGCCGGCACGTTCGACGCGCCCTGAGGCGGAGCACCGGTGCTGCCTCCCTCGACAGGCACCGCGCCACGCGATCAGCCCCAGCGCCGGCACCGCCGGTGGGCCAGAAGCGAGCGACCCCGCCAGGCCATCGGCCGAGCGGGGTCGTCTGTGCAGCTTCGCAGCGGTCCGCGCTACTGGATCGCGGCGCCCGCCTCGGTCTCCCAGACCTTGCCGAGCTCCTTCTCCTTCGCCTTGGCGAGGTCGCCCTTGATCTTCTCGAACAGCCCGTTGAGCCGCTCGCGGGGCGCCTTGAGGGCGCGGAGGTGCTGGAGCGCGAGGAAGTAGTCCTGCAGCGCGTCCTGGTACTTCTTGTCCGCGAAGAGCATGTCGCCCTTGTGGATCTGCGCGTCGGGGAACATCTCCTGGACGCCGAGCGCCACCTGGACGGACTTCATCGCCTCTTCCGCGTTCGTCTTCGCCTCCGCGTCGAGCTTCTTCGCGTCCGCGTCGAGCTTCTTCCCCCAGAGCGCGACGCTCCGCTGGAAGTGCGCCGGGGCGTTGAGCGGGTTCTCCTTGATCGACGCGTCGTAGGCCGCGACGGCCTCCGACAGCTTGCCGAGCTTGCGGAGCGCGTCGCCATAGCGGAGGTGGTAGCGGTCGTCCTTCGGGAGCGGGAACTTCTCGAAGTACGCGAGCGCCTTCTCCTGCGCGACGCCGCCGTCGAGCAGCGCGTGCGCCGCGTCGAAGTAGAAGCTCGCGACGAACGCGTCCGCCGCGATCGCACGATCGAACTCCGCCGCAGCGCTCGCGTCCTTCGTGCGGGCGAGCGCCAGCCCCTTGGCCACGTAGGCCGGCGCGTATTTCCCATCCGCGGCGACGGCCGCGTTCGCGTCGGCGAGCGCCTCGACGGACTTCTGCTCGTAGAGCCGCAGCTCCGCGCGCGCGACGAGCGCCCGCGCCTTCAGGTTCGGGGTCAGCTCTGCCTCGGGCTTCCCGAGGATCTCCTCGAGCGTGTCCGAGGCGTCCTTGAGGCCCTCCATCCGCATGATGCGCGTGCGGGCGAAGCCGATCCGGCAGCCGAGGTGATCGGCGTTCGCGGAGAGGCCCTTGTTGTAGAAGGTGGCGGCGTTCAGCGTGTCGCCGTCCTCGAGGTAGACGTCCGCGGCGTCCATCGCGAAGCGCGGGTTGCGCCAGTCGGCGTCGAACGCGCCCTTGAGCGACTGACGGGCGGCGTCGAGCTTGCCCTGCGCGCGCTGGGCGCGGCCGTAGGCGTTGAAGACGCGCCCGGCGCCGGCGTTCTTGTCGAGGACGTCCTTCTTGAGCCAACCCTCGACCTCGGCGGCCTTGCCCTGCTCGATCTCGAGGTACGCCTTGGCGGCGAACTGCTCGGCGATGCCGGGGTTCTCCTTCCAGGCACGGGCGACGAAAGACTCCGCCTCGGCCTTCCGGGCCTCGATGTGGTGATCGGCCCAGAGCACGGCGTTGATCTCGCCGAGCGTCGCGAGCGAATAGCCGTGGGCGTCGTCGTACTTCGCGAGGACCTCCTTGAGCTTGGCCTCCGCCGCCAGGAGATCCTTGGGGTTGTCGCGGACGAGGAGGTCTTTGCCCTCCTTCGCCGTCTGGTTCGCCTTGTGCGCCTGGTCGGTCTTGTACCAGTACAGTCCGAACGCGCCGGCGAGCACGAGCGCGACGATCGAAACGTCCCGGAGGAAGCGACCGGGCTTCTCGCGCTTGTTCCAGTCTTCGCCGACTGCGGCGGGGGGTGGGGTGCGCGAATTCTTATCGGCCATGCGTCCTCCCGCGGCGCGCAGACACGCCACGCAGCGTAGGAAAATCGGGGCGAGCGGTGGTACTGCGCCGGTCTTGGGGTGTCAAGGAACTCCGGCGCGGATCGGGCGCCTTGACGGGTGTACGGCGACTTCGAGAAATGCCCTCCCATGGCCGTCCACACGCTGCTCGATGACGCCGAACTGCACCGCCTCGCGCGCGGCTTCGGGCTGCCGCCACCGAGCGAGACCCACGGCCTCGCAGCGGGCTCGGTGAACACCAACTATGAGCTGCGCACGCCGGCCGGCCGCTTCTTCCTGACGCTCCGGGAGGGGAAGACGCAGGAGGAGGCGCGTGGCGAGGTCGCCCTCCTCGCGCAGCTCGCCGAGGCTCGCTTCCCGTGTCCGCGGCCGATCGCCGGCCCCGACGGTCTCGTCCTCGCGTCGCACGGTCGGCCCGTCCTGTGTTTTCACTGGGTGAAGGGCGAGGAGCGCGTCCCCGCCGAGCTCTCCGAGGAGGCGCTCTCGGACCTCGGCCGCCACCTCGCGCGGCTCCACGTGATCGCGGCGGCGTCGCCCTGGCAGCGGGAGAATCCGCACGGCGCCGCGGCCGTCGCGCGGTGGCTCGAGCAGCTTCGCGCCCCACCCTCGCGGCCTGACGTCGCCGCCGTGCTCGCCACCTTGCCTGCACGACTGCACGGGATCGTCGCCGCCCGGGATCCGCTGCTGCCGCGCGGCGTCGGCCACCTCGACGTCTTCGCCGACAACGTCACCTGGCTCGGGGATCGGCTGGCCTGCCTCTTCGACTTCGAGATGGCCGGCTGCGACGCGTACATGCTCGATCTGGCGATCACGCTGCTCGCGTTCGGCTTCGGCGACGACGGCCGGTTCGACGCGATCCGACTCGGCGCGATCGCAGGTGGCTACGCCTCGGAGCGCAGCCCGAGCGAGCGCGAGCGCGCCGGGCTCTTCCACGAGTGCCGCCTCGCGGCCCTGCGCTACACGGTCAGCCGCATCCGGGACTTCGAGCTCTCGCCCCTTCCGCCGGAGCGCCTTCGCCGCAAGGACTACCGGCGCTGGCTCGCGCGGCTCGACGCGCTGGAGGCCGATGGACCGTCGGCCTTTCGCGCGCGCCTCGGCGGGCTCTGATCGGCCGTCACGCCCCGGAGACGGCGAGCTCCGCGAAACGAAGGGTCGGCGCGCCGACGGAGCCGAAGAAGGTCAGATCGTCCCCGACGCCGTCGATCGCGGCGAGCATCTGCAGCGCGTGTCCGGCGACGGTGAGCTCCTGCACCGGCTCGGCGAGCGCGCCGTCGCGGATCCAGAGGCCGTTGGCGCCGCGCGAGTAGTCGCCCGTGACCGGATTCAGCCCGCGGCCGAGCATCGCCGTCACGTAGAGCCCCTCCTTGACGCCCCGCAGCAGCGCCTCCGGCGGCGTGGAGCCCGCCGCGAGCGAGACGTTCGAGAGGCCGATCGAAGGCAACGAGGCGAAGGAGCGGCGCGCCCCGCCCGTGCTCCGCGCGCCGCCGCCGGTCCGCCGCGCGGTCGCGACGTCGAAGACGAAATTCGCGAGCCGGCCGTCCTGCACGATCGGCAGCCGACGTGCCGCGACGCCTTCGCCGTCGAAGGGGCGCGTCGCGAGGCCGCCGTCGCGCAGCGGATCGTCCAGCAGGCGGAAGGACGCGGGCGCGATCTGCTCGCCCAGGCGACCGGCAAAGAAGCTCGTGCGTTTGCGGATCGCCTCGCCGTTCGCGCAGCCCGCGATCGAAGCGGCGAACCCGGCGGCCACCATCGGCTCGAAGATCACCGGCACGCGCTGCGTCCTGGGCCGCGTCGCGCCGAGCATGCGGACGGCCCGCTGCGCGGCGATCCGCCCGATCGACTCGGGCGACACGAGCTCGTCCCGCCGCCTTCGATAGTCCATCCAGCTCCCGCGCTGCAGCTGGCCGCGGTCGTCGCGGGCGACGGGCGCCGCCACGAGGAAGACGTAGGTGCCTCGGTGCGTCGCCTGCAGCCCTTCCGTCGACGCGACCGCGACCTCCGCCACGTAGTCGCCCGCGCTGCACGCCTCGAAGCCCACGATGCGCGGATCTTCCGCCTTCGCCGCGCGCTCGAGCTCCAGCGCCGCCGCGAGCCGCTCGCCCGGCGTGATGGAGAGCACCGCCTCGTCGAAGAGCCCCGCCGGCGCGCGCGGCAGCGTCCCGCGCTCGGCCGTCGTCGGGATCTTCGCGTGCCGGTCCTTCGCGGCGGCCCCCGCGACCGCGAGCGCGCGACCCACGATCGCGCGCACGCCGTCGTCGCTCAGATCGGAGCCGTACGAGAACCCCGGCCTGCCGCCCTTCGTCAGGCGCACGCCGAGCCCGCGCGAGGTCGCCTCCGTCAGCTCTTCGATCGCCCCGTCGCGCACGCGCACCGACGCCTCGCGCGTCCGCTCCGCCCACGCCTCCGCCCCGTCCGCGCCGCCCTTCGTCGCGAACTGCAGCGCGCGCCGACACGCCGTGAGGAGCTCCCCCTGCGCCTTGCCCATCGTCAGCGCCCCTTCCGCGAGGCGGCGAGCCGCGTGCCGCCCACCGTGAGATCATCGATGCGCACCGTCGGCAGGCCGACTCCGACCGGGACGCTCTGGCCGTCCTTCCCGCAGGTACCCATGCCGGGATCGGGCGACGCGTCCGCGCCGACCGCGACGACGTTCTGCAGCGCCACCGGCCCCACGCCGATCAGCGTCGCGCCCTTCACCGGCGCGGTGAGCCGGCCGTCCTCGATGAGGTACGCCTCCGCGACCTCGAAGACGAAGTTGCCGTTCGTGATGTCGACCTGCCCGCCCCCGAAATTGCGGCAGTAGAGCCCGCGCTTCACGCCACGAAGGATGTCCTCCGGCGCCTCGTCGCCCGGCGCGAGGAAGGTGTTCGTCATGCGAGGGAGCGGCGCCGAGCGGAACGACTCCCGCCGGCCCGAGCCGGTGGAGCGGCCGCCGGCGTGCTTGGCGTTGAGTCGATCCGACAGGTACCCGCGCAGGATCCCGCGCTCGATCAGCACCTTGCGCTCCGTCGGCTGCCCCTCGTCGTCGACGTTCAGCGAGCCACGCGCGCCGGCGACGGTTCCGTCGTCGATCACCGTCACCTTGTCGCTGGCGACGCGCTCGCCGACGCGACCTGCGAAGAGCGAGGTCTTGCGCCCGATGAAGTCGGCCTCGAGCCCGTGGCCGACCGCCTCGTGCAGCAGGATCCCCGACCAGCCCGGCGCGAGCACCACGGTCTGCGGCCCCGCCGGCACGTCGACCGCGCCGAGCATCGCGACCGCCGCGCGCGCCGCCTCTCGCGCGATCGCCTCGGGGGTCACCCGGAGGAATTGCTGCAATCCTTCCCGACCACCGGCCCCGTAGCTGCCCGTCTGCCGCTCGCCGCCCTTCCCCTCGATCACGACCGTCACGTTCAGTCGACAGAGATCCTGCCGGTCGAGCGCGAGCGCGCCGTCGCTCGTGGCGATCGTGATCCGGCGCGTGACGTCGGCCCAGACGACCGTGACCTGCGTGCTCCGCGGGTCGTACGCGCGTGCCGCAGCGTTCGCGCGCTGCGCCAGCGCGAGCTTCGTCGTCAGCTCGATCTCCTCGAGCGGCGTCGGCACGCGGTAGTGCT
>CAYHCR010000055.1:0-10223 GCA_964354895.1 uncultured Myxococcales bacterium
GCCACCGCCCCCAGCGCCTTCGGTCGCCGCGTCGGCGCAGGCGCCGAGCGCGAGCAGCGCGAGGAGCGTGACCTTCACAGCGCCCCCAGCAGTTCGAGCGTGCGGGCCTTCCCGCGCGCAGCCCGAACCGCCGGATCCTCCTCCACGAGCCGCTCGTCCGGGGTGATGCGGAAGAGCGGCTGCCCCTTGCGCACGATGGTGCCCTCGCCGTGGACGAGCACCTCGTCGATGTGTCCGGAGAACGGCGCAGGGACCTTGTTGAACATCTTCATCACCTCGATGATGTAGAGCGGCTGGCCGCGCTCGAAGTGGCTGCCGGCCGTGACGAACGGCGGCAGGTGCGGCGCCTCCTGCCCGTAGAACATCCCGCCCATGGCCGCGACGATCTCGTCGGCCTTGGTCGCCGGCGGCGGCACGAGCACTTTACGCATCGCCTCCTGGTGCTTCTGCAGCAGGAGCCGCTCGGGGAGCTCGACGGTCAGGTCTGCGGCGAGCCGCAGGGCCTCGAAGTCGACGCGGTGGGCGAGCAGCGGCAGCAGCCCGAGCAGCTCGAGGCCCGCCTGGTGGCCGGCGTGGGCCGCCTGGACCTTCGCCCACGTCGCGCCGTCGAAGCCCGGGAGCGGCACCTCTGAGGCGAGCGAGGCCTGCAGCGCTTCCCACGAGAGCCCCTCGGGCGCGCGGGCGGCGAGGTGCCGGTAGAAGCGGCGCGCGGTGCCGAGCATCGCCTCGTCGTGGTCCCAGATCCGCAGCGCCGGCGGCTCGTTCGGCTCATCCAGATGCAGCAGGTGGTACGTGCCCGTCAGCACGTCGATCGGGTTCTTCGAGAAGCGCACGCGGCCGCCGTCGACCCGCACCGCGTCGCGGAAGGTCGAGAGCCACGCGGAGAGCAGGTGCGGCTCGGCCAGCAGCGCCGCGATCGGGCGGCCGACGAGCGTCTGCTTGCGGTCGTACAGCTCCGCCGTCGCCTTGCCGTGCGGGCCTGCGGCCGCGAGGCGACGGCGCTCCGCGAAGGCCACCTCGAGATCGAGCGCGTCGGCCTCCTGCTTGAGCTCGCCGACGAGCGTGAGGTAGGGCACCACGAACTTCGTCGTCGGCCGCGCCCAGACGTCGCGGGCGAGGAACCAGGCGAGGATCCCGTAGTGGAACTCGAGGTTCGTGGCGAGCTCGGGGCCCCGCAGGGACGTCTTGCGGAAGACCTCGACGAGCCTCTCCCAGCTCTCCTTGCGATCCGCGCCGGTCGTCAGCAGCAGCGCGACGTTCGAGTCGTAGGCGCCCGCGATGCGGTAGCGCATGAAGAGTCCCGTGTCGGGGTTCTTCAGCGAGATGCCCTGGTCGTCGCGGATCTCGCCCTCGATCGGGTCCGACCAGTGGAGCACGATGCCGCCGGCCGAGGGCTGGAGCGCGCGATCGGTCGCGTTGAGCCGCGCCTCGAGCGCCGCGCCCTCGCGGGGCACGCGCACGGGCTTCGGCAGCCGCCGGCCGTGGCGCGCGATGAGGATCATCGCCTCGACGAGCGAGTGCACCTCGAAGTGTTCGTGCGGATCGTCCGGGTTCGTGAAGCGCAGCGCGTAACAGAGCTCCGAGACGCGGTGCTCCACCTGGATGCGGGTGTTGACCTCCATGAAGTAATGCCGCGCCCCCTCGACGATGCACTCGAACGTCGAGGCCGAGTCGAGCTTCACCGCGCGGCCGAAGCGCTCCGCCTCGGTCTCCATCCGGCGCAGCGTCGCGAGATCCTGCGCGAGCGCCTCCGCCTTCGGGCCCTCGCCGGCCGCGCGCGCGACCTCGATCGCGTGGGCGTAGCCCTCCTGCGTGATCGAGAGCTCGACGAGCTTCTGCTCGTGCATCTGCAGCGAGCAGTCGCGGCCGCCGAGCGTCACGCACCAGCTCCCGTTGCCGAGCAGCTGGATCTCGTTGTGGCGCGTCGCCTCGACGTTGAGCTCGATGAGCAGGTTCTTGTCGTCGCCGACGCCGGTCGCCTTCACCTCGGCGAGGCACTCGCGCGCGAGCGCCGGGACGTCGACCGCGCTGGAGAAGATCCGCTGTCCCTTGCCGCCGCCGCCGCCGATCGCCTTGAGCCGGAAGCGCCGGCCGGGCTGCGCAGCGAGCAGCTGTGCGGCCTCGAGCTGCAGCGTCTCGCAGAGCTCGTCGATCGTGTGGGCGTCCAGCCGCGCTGCGCGGGCGGCGCCCAGCAGCGCCTCGGCCGCTTCGCGATCGGACATGGCTGCGTCGTTCGCCGCGTGGATCCCGAGCGCCTTCGCCAGCGCCGGCAGCCCTGCCCGCCCGCCCGCCTTGCGCAGCACGGTCCGCGCCGTCGCGTCGTCGACGCCCGGCGTGACGGAGACGTCGTTCGCGATCGCGGTGCGCTTCGCCGCGTCCTTGGCGCCCGCGGCCCGCTGCACGTGCGAGCCGGGCCCGATGAAGACGAGGCCCGCCTGCTCGATCGCGGCCACGAACGACGCGTCCTCGGCCATGAAGCCATAGCCCGCGAACACATAGCCATACTTGTGCACACGGCAGAGGCGGATCATCTCCGCGATGCGCTCGTCGCGCTCCGCCTTCGTCGCGCCGGTGTAATCGGGCACGAGGTGTACGCGCGTCGGCTCGAGCATCCGCAGCTCCGGCGAGAGCGCGCGCGGGTAGACGATGCTGTCCTTCTCGGAGAGCAGGATCCCGATGTGGGAGATCCCCATCTCGCGCAGGACGTCGATCGCCTCCTTGCGGATCGGGCCGCGGCAGACGATCAGCACGCCGACGTCGTCGCAGGCGAAGGAGCGCGCCCACGGCGACGCGTGGCGCTCGAGGCGCCGGTCGCGGTGGACGAGCGGGTTGTGCAGGTAGCGGGGGTGTCCGCGCAGCTTGTCGTGCTTGACGGCGCGGGCGTCGGCGCTTCGGCCCATGGTCAGTGGAACTCCCGCTGGGGCCCGCCGAGCGGCGCGGGCACGTAGTGGCGAAGGAAGAATTCGAGGTTTCGACCGAGCACCGCGCGCAGCTCTTCGGGCATGACCATCTGCGAGATCGAGCCGAGGGAGAGCGCCTCGCGCGGGTTCATCAGCTCGCGCTCGTAGCGCAGGCCGAGCTCCACCTCCTTCAGACGTCTCCACTCGGCGGCGGCGGCGGCGCCTTCGCGCTGCTCCCGGCTCTTCGCCTCGGCCCGCACGGCGCGCAGCTCGTCCTTGTAGACGAACTCCTTCCCGGCCGGGCCCATGACGGCGACGCGCGTGGAGGGCAGGGCGAGCACGAGGCTCGCGCCCGTCGAATAATTATTGAAGGAGGCGTAGGCCCCGCCGTAGGCGTTGCGCACGAGCAGCAGGATCCGCGGCGTGCGGACGTCGACGATCGCGTCGAGCATCGCGCGGCCGGCGTGCACGATGCCGCGCTGCTCCTGCTCCCTGCCGGGGAGGAAGCCGGTGGTGTCCTCCATGAAGACGATCGGTGTGTTGTAGAGGTTGCAGAAGCGCACGAACCGCGCGATCTTCAGCGCGGCGTCGACGTCGATCTGGCCGCTCGCGACCGCGGAGTTGTTCGCGACGAAGCCGATGACGTGGCCGCCCATGCGTCCGAAGGCCGTGATCGCGTTGCGCGCGCGTTCGGGCTGCAGCTCGAAGAAGTCGCCGTGATCACAGAGCTGCTGGATGACGAGCGCGATGTCGAAGGGGGTGTTGAAGCCGGTCGGGGCGTCGAAGGTCTTCTTGAGGAGGACATCGAGCTCGGGCGTCGGCCGCTCGATCGGATCGCTCGTCGGCTGGAACGGCGGAGAGACCGCGTTGTGGCTCGGCAGGTACGAGAGCAGCCGCGCGGCCGTGCGCAGCGCGCCGACCTCGTCGTTGACCGTGAGATCGGCGACGCCGCTCATCCCGTGGACCTTCGGCCCGCCGAGGTCGTCGGGCGTCACGTCTTCGCCCAACACACTCTTGATGACGTTGGGGCCCGTCAGGCCGAAGAAGCTGTTCGCCGGCTGGATGACGAAGCTGCCCTGCCGCGGCAGGTACGAGCCGCCGCCCGCGTTGAAGCCGAACATGCACATCACGCTCGGCACGACGCCCGAGAGCTTGCGCAGCGCGGTGAACGCCTCGGCGTAGCCATCCAGGCCCCCGACGCCCGCCGGGACGTAGGCGCCGGCGGAGTCGTTGAGCCCGATGAGCGGGATGCCTCGCTCGCCGGCGAGGCGGAACAGGTTTGCCAGCTTCGTGCCGTTGGTGGCGTCCATCGAGCCGGCGCGGATCGTGAAATCGTGGCCGTAGAACGCGACGTCGCGGCCGCCGACGCGCAGCACCGCGGTGACGAGCGAGGCGCCGTCGAGGTTCTTGCCCCAGTTCTGGAAGAGCACCGTCGGGGGCACGCCCTTGTCCTGGAGCACCTCGAGGCGCTCCCAGACCGTCATGCGCTCCTTCTGGTGCTGCTTCTGGCGCGCGGCCTCACCGGCAAAGGTGTACGGCCGCTCGCGCAGCGCCGCAGCCTCCGCCTTCACGGTCGCCCAGTTGCCGACCGGGGGCGACGGCTCGTCACGCGCGGCGAGCGGGTCATCGAGGGTCGGCAGCAGCGGAGCGTCGCTCATGCGTCGCCTTTCAGGGCGCGGGATGCAGCCCGGAGGGGGTCGGATCTCTAGCAGAACGGGCCGTTCGCGGCGGGCGGTCGGGAGGGCGTTGCGTCCGTGTCGCGGATTGGATACCGAAGCGTCCATGGGCGCTCAGTGGAAGCACAAGGGAAAGAACGAGAACGCGGCCGCGAAGGGCCGCATCTTCGGGAAGCTCGCCAAGGAGATCGCGGTCGCCGCGAGGGTCGGCGGCGCGGATCCCGACGCGAACCCGCGGCTGCGGCTCGCGATCGAGCAGGCCAAGAAGCACTCGATGACGAAGGACACGCTCGAGCGCGCGATGAAGAAGGGCGCAGGACTGCTCGACGGCGACGTCGCCTACGAGCTCGTCGCCTACGAGGGCTTCACGCCCCACCAGGTCCCGATCATCGTCGAGTGTCTGACCGACAACCGCGCGCGCACCGCCGGCAACATGCGGCCGCTCTTCCGCAAGGGGCAGCTCGCCGCGACGGGCGCGGTCTCGTGGGACTTCCAGCACCTCGGCATGATCGAGGCCACGCCGCCCACGCCGGGCGCGGACGCGGAGACCGCCGCGATCGAGGCGGGGGCCCAGGAGCTCGAGCCGGCCGAGGAGGGCGCGACGCGTTTCCTCACCGCGATCGGCGACTTCGACGCGGTCGGTAAGGCGCTCGGCGCGGCCGGCTGGATCGTGAAGAGCGCCGAGCTCGGTTGGGTCGCGAAGAACCCGATGACGATCACGCCGGAGCAGCGCGTGGAAGTCGAGGCGTTCCTCAGTGACGTCGACGACGACGATGACGTGCACCGGATCTGGGTGGCGCTGAAGTAGCCGTCAGGGCTGCGGCGCTCTCCAGCCGCCCGCGGGCGCAGGGATCACCAGCGTCGCGCGCACCAGCGTCGGCTCGACGTCCACGGTGAGCCGCAACGCGCCAAGCTGCCCGAGGCCCGCGAGCGCGTCGGAGCCTCCGTGGCTGACGAGCGGCGTCTTGCGGACCGCGGTGACGAGCGCGGGCGTGTCGACGTGAAGGAAGATCGGCGGGGCTCGCTCGAACGCCGCGCGCGAGTCGGCCGGCAGCCCCGCGAGCAGCCCGCCGCGCCGCGCCGCCACCTGCTCGATCGCGCGGAGGGTCGCGGTCGACTCGGAGCCGAGCCAGAGGTGCCCGTGGGCGATCATCAGGCCCGCTGGGCCGATCCGCACGAGGCCGTCGGAGTCGCGGCGGATCGGCGTGTTCGACGCCTGCAGGGTGTCGACGGCGCGATCGAGCGCGGCCCGCGCGGCGGCCTCGTCCTGCAGCGCGCCCCACCCGAGCACGACCGGCGCCGGGCCGAAGGGCAGCTTTGCATCCCCTTCGAACAGCGCGGCGCCGAACGGTCCGACGAGGTTCTTCACGACGTCGCGGTCGAGCTCGAGCCCCGTCAGCATGCGCAGGGAGAGGCGGGTCTGTTCGAGCTCGCGGCGCGCCTTGGGATCGGCCTCGGCCGCCTGCACGAGGTCGCGCGGATCGACGTCGAGCCGCGCGAGCGCGAGGGCGCGGCCAGACAGTTGTGCTGCGACGCGATCGGGCCGCTGGGTCCCCTTCGGGAGCTTCGCGACGATCGGGCCCGTCGTGATCGACTCGAGCACGACCTCGGTCTCGGACGTGTGGATCGTGCCGACGAGCGCGCTGCCGGCCAGCTCCTGCGGGAGCTCGACCTCGGGCCGCGACTGCAGCCGCGCGAGATCGAGCCAGCCCAGCGCGCTCCAGCCCCGGCGCGCCTCCGCACGAGCGCGCCGGATCGAGGGCTGCTCGCCCAGCGATCCGCCGGCCGGCCGCGCGAACGCCGCCTGCAGCGCCGGGACCAGCGCCGCCGGATCTTCATGGGACGCGATCACCAGCCACCGGCCGTCGAGCACGCCGGCCACGTGCGGGCCGCCTGGAGCCGCGACGCGCGACGCGAGCCAGCCGCGCCGACCAGAGAGCTCCAGCGGCGTCACCGCGCCGCCGTTCGCGCGCAGGCGGCCGTCGAGCCACGCGAGCGCCAGGTCGCTGCGCGCCGGCACGATCAGGAACACGAGCCCCCTGTCGCCCGCCGCGACGAAGGGGCGCTCGAGATCGAGGCCGCTCGCCTCGCGCGCGGCGGGATCGGACGGGTCGAAGCCGAGCACGCGGATCGCCTCGGTCCGGATGCGGAGCTGCTCGTCCGGCGGCCGCTGCGCGAGCTGCGGGGCCATACGCGCGAGCGCGGTCGCGGGCGCGGCCACGACGCCGAGCGCGCTGGCGTCGGCCGGCAGATACGCGAGCGCCTCGTCGAGCGGATCACGGCCGGCGCGGAACGAGAGCCCGCCCCACCAGACGCCGAGCAGGAGCAGCAGCACGGCGGCGACGGCGAGGCGGCCCCGCCAGGGGCGGGCGGCGGTGGGGGAGGGCATGGCGCATCGTACGTCGCACGCGGGCGGCACGTTCCGCGGGGCGGTACGATGGCGGCATGGTGACGATTCGACGGTTCGGACTGCGGCTGCTCTCGGCGGCGCTTCTCCTGGCTGCGTGCGACGACGATGGGGGCGGCGACGTGTCGCCCGGCGGCGCGGGCGGAGACGCAGGTGTGGCACCCGTCGACCTCACCCTCCCAGCAGGCGCGGGAGAGGTGCGCGGCGGGATCGTGACCGATCCGGCCGCGCTGCTCACCGGCCCGAAGGCGGACGGCCGCGTCGGCGACGCGAAGCTCTACAACCGCCACGCTGCCTTCGTGATCGAGGGGCTGCGCCCCACCTCCGGCTACCGACACCGCGGCGGCAACCTGGCCGACGCGAGCTACGTCGACGCGGATGGCGTGGCCGGCCCGGATCGCTTCGGCGAGATCTTTTTTGCGTTCGATCTGCACACCCTCGAGCCCGCCACGTTCGAGGTGATCTCGGACGGACGGGACGGCGAGGCCCACCTGCGCGTCACGGGGCACACGATCGCGTTCGAGTGGGCCGACGACTTCGTCCGCCTCGCGATCGATCCGCCCGTGCCCTCGCTCGCGGTGCAGTACGACTGGCGGCTCGGGCCCGACGACCGCGCGCTCCGGCTGACGGTCACGCTCCGCAACGACGTCGAGCGCGAGCAGACGATCGAGTTTCCGCTCGTGCTGGCGAACCACGGCGACGGCGCGATCGGCTTCGCCCGCGGAAAGGGCCTCGGCGGACTGATCGGCGCAGGGGACGTCGCCTACGTCGGCGCGGTCGGGACCGATCTCTCCTACGCCTTCTTCTCCCCGGGAGAGCTGCTCACGGTGCTCCTCGACTACGAGGCGGTCGCGCTCCTGCAACTGCGGCCCTTCCGGATCGGACCGGGGCGGGTGCAGCAGCTGGAGTTCCGCTATCTCGCGGTCCGCGGGAGCGCGTCGGAGATCGACGCGGCGCTCGCCGAGGCCGGGACCGGCGAGCTCGCCGGTCGCGTCGAGCGGCCGGCGAGCGCGACGCAGGGGCCGCGGTGGGTCTCGTTCCGGCGCTCCGGAAAGATCCAGTCGATCGCCGCGGTCGGGGACGACGACGGCTTCGTGGCGACGCTCCCCGCCGGCGACTACGAGCTGCAGGCCTTCACGCCGGGCCACGCGTATGATGCGCCGATCGCGGTCACCGTCGCCGCCGGCGGCCGGGCGACGGCGACGCTCTCGATCCCTGCGGCCGGGCGCGCGACGGTGCGGGTGCGCGACGAGGCCGGCGAGCCGCTCCCCGGACGTGTCACGTTCGTGCGCGAGGCGGAGACGCCGACCGCATGGCCGCCCGACGACGCGGCCTTCTTCGCCGCGTGGAACGGGGAGATCGGCCAGATCGCGTACGCCACCACCGGCGAGACGACCGTCACGCTCCCGGCGGGTCGGTACCGCGCGATCGCCTCCCGCGGCCTGACGCATGAATTGCACGAGCAGTCGGTCACGATCTCGGCGGACGGCGACACGACGCTCGACTTCACGCTGCTTCAGGCCGTCGACACGACCGACTGGCTCTCGGCCGACTTCCACCTCCACGCCGAGCGCAGCCCGGACAGCGACGTGACGTTCGAGACGCGCGTGAAGCAGGCGGTGACGGAGGGGCTCGACCTGCCGATCCTCACGGAACACATGATGGTCTCGGGCCTCGGTGAGACGGCGACCGCGCTCGGCCTCGACGGGCGCATGATCGGGATCGTCGGCCAGGAGGTGACGACCTTCGCCTTCGGCCACTTCAACGCCTTCCCGCTCGCCTACGAGCCGGAGAGCCCGAACTTCGGCGGCGTCTTCGAACACGGCCGAACGCCGGCAGAGCTGTTCGCCGCGGTCCGCGCCCAGCAGCCCGGCGACGAGCTCATCCAGGTGAACCACCCGCGCGGCGTCTCGGCCGGCGCCTACTTCACCTTCGCCGAGCTCGATGGGCGGACCGGGATCCCCGGGCGGCCCGATCGCTGGGTCGACGACTTCGACGCCGTCGAGGTCTTCAACGGCGGGTGTGATCGCGGCGAGCCGCTCGACGACTGGATCGGCCTGACGAACACCGGTCACCGCAAGGTCCTCTCGTCGGGCTCGGACAGCCACCAGGAGAGGAAGCCGCCGGGCTTTCCGCGCAATTGGATCCGGATCGACGAGGCGGCGCTGCGGGCCGATCCGCGGGCGCTCGTCGAGGTCGTGCGGGCCCGGCGGATGTTCGTCTCGTGCGGGCCGTTCGTCTCGTTCGAGACCACCGACGGTGCGGGGCTCGGCGCGCTGGCGCCGGTGAACGCCCAGGGCGAAGCGACGTTCCGCTTCGCGGTCGACGCGCCGACGTGGATCAAGCTCGAGGAGGTTCGGCTGCTGGAGAACGGGCTGCCGATCGAGTCGTGGGTGCTCGCGCCGGTGCCCGAGGGACCGCGACGACTCGCCTCGAGCGTGACCGTGCATCCGGCCGCCGACGCCTGGTACTCGCTCGAGGTGATCGGGACGGGCAACCTCTTCCCGGTGACGACGAGCGGGCCGCCCTACGCGCTGACGAACCCGATCGAGCTCGACGTGGACGGCGACGGCCTCTTCACGCCGCCGGGCCCGACGCCGTAGTCACGATCCGCCACCGAGCCACCGCTTCCAGCCGGCGCCCTTCGGGGCCGCCTCGACGGTGCCCTCCGCCGGCGCGAGGCCGATGGTCCCCTCGGGCGGCGGACCTTCCTCGAGGCGCTGGCGGGAGGGAAGCGAGCGGCCCGAGCGCTCTTCGCGAAGTTCGAGCGAGACGCGGCCGCTGCGGTCGAGCCGCAGCACGAGCTCCACCGCGCGGCCGGCGGGCAGCTCTGCGTCCACGACGAGCGCGCGTTCGGCGTCGGGCTCGGCGATCACCAGGCGGACGGCGCCGCTGCCCGGCGCCAGCGAGACGCGCTTCTCCGTCGGCAGCGACGTGCCGGCGGGGAGGATCCGAACAGCGCCCTGCGGGGTGAGCGCGACGAGCGGCACCGAGGTGGGCTCGCGCACGCGATCGGCGGACGGGCTGCCGTCGGGCCGCGTGGCGCAGAGCAGCGCGGCGCCGCGGGCGGGCAGCCCCTGCGTGCGGGCGTCCTCGATCGGGCGGCCGAGCCGCTGCGCGAGCTGCTCCCGCAGCAGCGGCGAGGCGCCGAGGCCGCCGCCGACGAGCACGGCGCCGAGGCGCTCCACGGGGAGCTCGCGCCGCGCGAGGAGCTGGCGGGCCGTGGCCGCGACGGCGTCG
>CAYHCR010000056.1:0-10137 GCA_964354895.1 uncultured Myxococcales bacterium
GGCTTCTCCCGCGGCGTCTGCTCGAGAGGAGACGGGCGGGACTTGTTGCGTGCGGTCATGCTCGCCGCGGCGAAGAGCACCAGCGAGACGCTGGAGAGCGGCATCGCGATCGCCGCGCGCAGCGGCGTCATCGCGCCGAGCAGACACGTGAGGACCGCGATCGCGTTGTAGGCGAGCGCCAGCGCGAGCACGCGGCGCACGACCGTCTGGAGGCGCGCGCCGGTCTGCAGCAGCGCCTGCACGCCGTGGACCCCGTCGCCGAGCAGGTAGAAGTCGGCCTTGCCGGGCAGCACGGGGCGATCGACGGCGGGCGTGCCCGAGGCGAGCGCCGCCTCGAAGGCGAGCGAGTCGTTGATGCCGTCGCCGAGGAAGAGCGTGTCGCGGCGGTCGAGGCCGCGGACGAGCTGCGCCTTGCCCTCGGGCGAGAGGCCGCCGATCGCGCGCGCGGAAGGTATGCCGAGCTGCTCGGCGGCGTGCTGCACGCGCGAGGGCTCGTCGCCGGAGAGCAGCCACGCCTCGTGGCCATCCCGCTGGAGCGCCGCGATCGTGCGGGCCGCGTCGGGGCGGATGAGATCGTCGATGTCGAAGCGGGCGCGCTCGAGGCCGCGATCGCCGAAGGCCACGACGCCGTGCGCGTCCGAGGCGCCTGCGACGACGAACGAGGGGCGGCCGAGCCGGTACGTGCGTTCCCCGTGCGTCAGCTCGAGCCCCTGGCCGGGGACCTCGCGCACGTGTGCGCCGTCGGAGAGCTGCGCCCCGCGCCGCTGCAGCGCCGTGGCGAGCGCGCGGCTCGCCGGGTGCGACGAGCGGGCGGCCATCTCGTAGACGAGATCCCGCTCGGCGTTCGTGAGCGGGTCGAGCTGCGTCGGCTCCAGCAGCCCCGGCCGGCCGAAGGTGAGCGTGCCGGTCTTGTCGAAGAGGAGCTTGTGGATCGAGGGCACGCGATCGAGCAGCTCTGCGGAGCGGACGAAGACGCCCGCGCGCCGCAGCCCCGCCTGCGCCAGCTCGTACGCGAGCGGCGTGGCGATGCCGATCGCGCAGGGGCAGGTGACGACGAGCAGCGCGACCGCGACGTCGAGCGCCGCCCACGGCCCGCGATCCCAGTGCAGCCAGAGCGCGAACGAGGCCAGCGAGAGCACCCCGATGACCCAGACGCGCGCGAGGCGATCCCAGAAGAGCCGGCCGCTCGTCGGCTGGTCGGGCGCCGCGGGCGAGGGGCGCAGCAGCGTCGGCAGCGGCGACTCGAGGAAGGAGGTCCGCGCGACGAACGTGACCGCGCGATCGCCCGCCACGAAGGAGCCCGCCCGCAGCTCGCCGCCGCGCTCGAGCCGCACCGCCGCCGGCTCGCCCGTGATCCAGTCGAGCGAGACGAGGACCTCGTCGTCCTCCAGCGTGCCGTCGACCGGCACCAGATCGCCCGGGGCGACGAGCAGCCGATCGCCCGCGAGGATCTTCGGCGCCGGCACGAGCTCCACCGCCGCGCCGCGTCGGCGTCGGACGAGGATGCCGTCGGCGCCGCCGTCCTCCAGCACCAGCTTGCGGTTCTTGTCGAGCACGCGCTCCTGCAGCCACCGCCCAAACAGCATGAGCGTGACGAACGTGTTCAGCGTGTCGAAGTAGGCCAGATCTCCGCGGCCGCGCGTCGCCTGGACGTACGAGGCGCCGAACGCCAGCAGGATCCCCATCGCGATCGGCAGATCAAGGTGCAGGATCCCGCGCGTCAGCGAGCGGAACGCCGAGCGCAGGAAGGGCCAGCCGCCGACGACGACGACGACGCCGGAGAGCAGCGCCACGATGTGCGTGAAGAGGCGGAAGTTCTCGCCGTCCGCCGGCGCGAGCCCGAAGTGGAACGCGACGGCGAAGGTCATCACGTTCGCCGTGATCGCCGCCGAGACGCCGAGGCGCACCAGCAGCTCGCGCGAGCCCGCGTCCTGCTTGCGGCGCGCGGGCCCGAAGCGGTAGCCGAAGCGCTCCGCGTCGGCGAGGTACTTCTGCAGGTCGAAGGCGCCTTTTTTCCAGACGAAGCGGATCCGGCCGAGCGCGGGGTTCACCTGCACGCGCGCCGTGCCCTCGCCGTGGCGCGCGCCGAGCTCCGAGAGCAGCCAGACGCAGGCCGCGCAGTGGAGCCCCTGCACGTCGACGTCGCACTGCGCCCACTGGCCCGCCGCGGCCTCCGCCTGGTCGACGAGCGGCTCGACGAAGGCCAGCGAGGAGCGCGCGGCCGAACCCTGCGCGACGGGCGCCGAGCGGCCGCCGGAGAGGTCGTAGTAGCGGGAGAAGCCCTCCTGCCGCCGCAGCCCGTAGACCTCGCGGCAGCCGTTGCAGCAGAACGGACCGGCCGCCTCGACCGCACCGGCAGCAAACGTGTCCGGGGCGAGGTCAGCCGGGACCGGCGACGCGCAATGAAGACAGAGGGCGGGAGCAGCAGCGGCCACGGCGCGGCGGCTGTGCGAGTCGCGTGCCGGGCCCTCCGCGCGCCGAATCCGCGCGATTCGATTCCATGACCCGCCGGCCGCGGCGCCAAAGTTGCGCGAACCGGGCAAAAGACGCGCAGGCGCTGCGTATCAACGGAGCTGAAACGACGCAATTCCAGCGCGGCACGCTCGCTGCAGTCGCGCCAGGCGTGGATCCCGAGCTCCTCCAGGGCCTGACATTCGGCGGTGGCCTGCTCGCGGGCCTCGGCGGCGCCGTCCATTGCGGGCTGATGTGCGGCCCGCTCGCGGCCGCCGCCGGACGAAGCTCGACGGGGACGGATCTTGCCGCGACCGCCGGCTACCAGCTCGGCCGGTTCGTCGCGTATACGGGGCTCGGCGCCATCGTCGGCGCCTCGTCCTCCCGCCTGACCGCGCTCCTGCCGCCACAGTTCCAGCTGGTGCTGCCGTGGCTGCTGGCCCTGCTGCTGGCGGCCAGCGCGCTCGAACTCGGCGGGACGCTCGGTCGGCTGCCCCTGCTCGCCCGGCCCCTTCGCGCGGTTCATCGAGCGGCGGCCAGGCTCCCTCCGCTCGCGCGCGGCGGCCTGATGGGGCTGGCGACCCCGCTCCTGCCGTGCGGCCTCTCTTACGGCCTCTTCGCGACGGCGCTGGCCACCGGCTCCGCCTCGACCGGCGCCAGCCTCCTCGCCGGCTTCGCGATCGGCGGCGCGCCGGCGCTGCTCGTGGCCCAGCGCGGCTTCGGCCTGCTCGATCGCCTCGGCGGACCCGCCCACGCCCGCACGTTGCGCCGACTTCTTCCTCTGCTCGGCGCTGCCGTCCTGGTCTGGCGCGCCCTCCACGTGGAGGCGCCCGATTGCCACTGAGCGCAGAATCTGCGACACCTACATGCGAAAGCGCAAATCCTGCACCTGATACGCAGGGATAGCAGGCCGGATCGCTGCAAACTCGCGAATTCTGCGCGCGGCCCGGAGCTTGCTCATTGGACGTTGCTCAGGGTTCGAAGCAGTTCGGCGACAAGGCTTCACGCTCCTCAAGGAGGTTTCGCATGGCCAGCAAGGGACGCATCCTGGTGGTCGATGACGAGGCGAACGCGCGGTCCGCGCTCGCGACGATCCTGGCCGAGGAGGGCTACGAGGTCGCCGAGGCCGTCGACGGGCAGGACGCCCTCGAGCGGATCCCCGCCTTCCTGCCCGACCTGGTGCTGGCCGACGTCCGCATGCCGCGCATGGACGGCCTCGCGCTGCTGACGGCCGCGAAGGACCAGGCCTCCGACGCGACGTTCGTGATGATGACGGCGCACGGCACGGTGAAGGACGCCGTCGGCGCGGTGAAGCTCGGCGCCGAGGACTACCTGCAGAAGCCCCTCGAGATGGAAGAGGTGCTGATGAAGCTCGACCGCGTGCTCAACAGCCGCCGCCTCGCGCGCGACGTCGAGCTGCTGCGGGCGCGGGTCCGGGAGGGCGCACGGCTCGAGCGCATCGTCGGCTCGAGCGAGGGCATGCGGAAGGTCGCGGAGCTCGTGCAGCGCGCGGCGCCGTCGCGAGCGACGGTGCTGATCCTGGGCGAGAGCGGCACCGGCAAGGAGCTCGTCGCCGAGGCGATCCACGAGAACAGCCCGCGCGCGGGCAAGCCGTTCGTGAAGGTGAACTGCGCGGCGCTGCCGGAGACGCTGCTGGAGAGCGAGCTCTTCGGCCACGAGAAGGGCTCCTTCACCGGCGCGATCGCGCGCAAGGAGGGCCGCTTCGAGCTGGCCGACGGGGGCACGCTGTTCCTGGACGAGATCGGCGAGATCCCGCCGAGCGTGCAGGTCCGCCTGCTGCGGTTCCTGCAGAGCCGCGAGTTCGATCGCGTCGGCGGCGTGAAGACGCTCAAGGTCGACGTCCGGGTCGTCGCGGCGACGAACCGCAACCTCGTCGAAGAGGTGAAGGCCGGCCGCTTCCGGGAGGACCTCTACTACCGCCTCGCGGTCGTCGAGATCCGCCTGCCGTCGCTGCGCGAGCGCAAGGGAGATCTGCCGGCGCTGGTGGATCACTTCCTGCGCAAGTACGCCGCGATGTATGACCGGCCCAAGGCGCACCTCACCCGCGACACGCTCGGCGCGATGCTGGCGCATACCTGGCCGGGCAACGTCCGCGAGCTGGAGAACGCGGTCGAGCGGGCGCTGGTGCTCTCGCCCGAGGGCGAGATCCGGCCGGAGCACCTGCCGGAGTCGGTGGTCGCGCGGCCCAGCGGCGGGATCGGCCTGCAGATCCCCGGCGCGTCCATGCACGAGATCGAGCGCGAGGCGATCCTCCGCACGCTCGAGATGGTCGGCGGCTCCACGTCGCGCGCCGCAGAGGTGCTCGGCATCTCGGTCCGGACGATCCAGTACCGGCTCAAGGAGTGGGGCATCCGGCCCGACCGCAAGCCGGGCCTCGACGGGATGATCTACGACGGTTCGGACGGCCCGCACGCGCAGTAGCAAGCAGCGCAGCGGTCCGCTCGGTCCTCGCGAACGCCGTCCTCCGGGTGGGAGGGCGGCGTTCGTCTTTTCCCGGCGCGCTGGTGCCCGCGAAGCTGCCCTTCGGGCTCGCCCGCGAAGCTGCCCTTCGGGCGCCGCGCGAGATCGCCGGCGAAGCGTCCCGTCACTCCGCCGGCTTCTCTCCCCGCGCGGCGCGCAGCTTGTCGAGCGCCGCCGTCGCGTTCTCGAGCTCGGCGCCGGCCCGCTCGAGCGCCCGCTCGGCCGCGTCGAGCTGCCGCTCCCCCGCGTCGGACGCGCGCTCCTCGAGCGCGAACTGCAGCCGCGTCGCCGTCGACTCGGCGCGATCCAGGGAGGCCTTCGCCTTCTTCCATCGCTGCTCGAGCGCGACGAGCTCCTCGTCGACCAGCTTGAAGTGCAGCGCGAGCCCCGGCTTGACCTTCGCGAGCACGCGCGTCGCCGGCGTCCGCGGCGGCAGCGAGACGACGAGCGTCTGCTTCGCGCCCGGGGCGACGAAGAGCTCGAGCGGCGTCCGGCCCAGCAGCGTCCCGTCGAGCCGGACCTCCGCGCCGGCGGGCGAGGAGGAGACCGGGACCTTCACGCCCGGCGTCAGCGTCGCCTCCAGCGGCTGCGTGCCCGGCGCGAGCTCGACGCGCTTCACCTGCGGCGCGTAGCCGGCGAGCGCCACCACGACCTCGGTCGCCTGCGGCGGCAGGAGCGACGTGGTCCCCGGCGTCCGTTCGAGCACCACGACGCCGTCCACGAGCACGCTCGCGCCAGGGGGCGTGGTGGTCACCAGCAGCGTGCCGCCCGCGACGAGCTCGGCGGCCCACTCGACGCCGCCGCCGGGCTCGGCCTTCAGGCTCCTGCTCTGCGGCAGGTGACCGTCGAGCTCGACGCGGAAGGTGGTCGATTTGCCGGCCTTGACCCGGGTCTCGAGCGGCGTGAGCCCCTCCTCCGTCCCGTCGAGGAAGACCCTCGCGCCCGCGGGTCGGGAGGTGATCTTCGCGGTCGCGTCGAGCGCCCGCGAGCCGTCGGGGTCGGGCTCGAAGACCGGCGCGCCGTCCGTCGGAGCGGCGACGGGCCGCGTGCTCGCCTTCTCGGCCGACCGCGCGGCCTGGTAGCGGAGGAAGTTCGGGATCGCGATGGCGGCGGCGATGCCGATCGTGAGCGCGGCGGCCTGCAGGATCGCGATCACGAGCGCGAAGAGCCGGATGCCGAAGCCGAGCGTCCGGTCCCTCCAGACGAACCAGCCGAAGAGGCCGGGGAGGATCGCGGTGCCGATCGACAGCCCCCAGCCGACGCCCCTGCCGCGGAAGACCGCGATCAGCGCGAGCCCCATCACGAGCGAGCAGAGCGGGCTCCCGCGGCTCGCCTGGCTGCCGTCGAGGCCAGCCTCTTCGGCGAGCGCGGCGGCGTCGCTGAGCAGCACTGCAGATGCGCAGAGCCACGCGAGGAGCCTCGCCTGCGTCGCACCGTTCGTCCTCACGAGGGGCTGCTCCGAACGGCGGCTGCTCGATCTCGAACCCACGACGGCTCCTCCGAAGGCAGCTGCGAACTCGCGAGGGGTGAGGCCCGCGCCGCCGGCGCTGCGATCCTGCGGGGCGAGCGAGGACGTCAGGGCGCGCTGGTCGCGTGTGTCCGGAAGAGCGCGTGACAGGCGACGCACGTCTCGGTGAGCTGGCCGTACGCCTTCGCCATCGCGCCGTCGTCGGCCTTCGCGGCCGCGTGGGAGAGCGCGGTCGCGTCGGACGCCAGCTTCTCCTGCAGCGCGAAGAACGCCAGTGGCAGCGCGGCGTTGAGCACCGCGTCGTCGGCCGCCGGGCGGGCCAGCCGCGGCTCGGCGGCGATGTCGGCCGCGCGACGAGCCACGCCTCCGTGGTCGAGCAGGATCACGGCGGTCGCGAGCGAGCCCATGTCCGACCGGTGGTTGCGCATGCCGTCCTTGAGCAGCTCGCGCGCGGTCGCAGAGAGGCGGATCGCGAGGGCTGCGGCCGGCGGCGCGGCGTGAGATACGGCGGTCGGCGCAGCGATCCCGACGGCGAGGGCGAGCAGGAGGAGGTCTCTTCGCATGGCGGTCTCCGGCCCGGGATCGTCGCACAGGGGCGCGACGATCGGGAGCTGTGCAGCGCCGCGAACGGATTGCGCGTGGCAGGTCGCGAGAGTAGGAGTGCCCCCGGAACGGCTCCGGGGAGGTCGCGTTGTCGGAGGAGCACCTGTTCGACGAGATCAAGAGATACGTGGGCTTCGACGCGGCCCGGCTCGTGGCGGTCGGACCTGTGTGTGCGCCTCACTTCGCGTCCATCGCGGACGACTACTACGCGAATATTCTGCGTCACGAAGAGGCCCGGCAGGCGATCACGGGTGGCGACGCGCAGGTCGAGCGGCTCAAGGGCACGCTCCGGCTCTGGCTCGCCGGGCTCTTCGAGGGCACCTACGAGCTCGAATACTACGAGGTCCGCGCGCGCATCGGCCGGCGCCACGTGCAGATCGGGCTGCCGCAGCAATACATGTTCACGGCGATGAACGTGATCCGCCGCCACCTGCAGCGGATCGTCTTCGAGGCGCTCGGCGCCGAGGCCGTCGCGTCGCTCGCGTCGATCGACAAGCTCCTCGACATGGAGCTCGCGATCATGCTGCACACCTACCGCGAGGACTATCTCTCGCAGGTGCAGCGCACCGAGCGGCTCGCCGCGATCGGCCAGCTCGCCGGCTCCATCGGCCACGAGCTCCGCAATCCGCTCGGCGTGATCCGCTCGAGCGTCTACCTGCTGCGCGGGCGGATCGGCGACGACGAGAAGGCGAAGAAGCACCTCGACAAGATCGACGGCCAGATCGGCCTCTCCAATCGGATCGTGACCGATCTGCTGGAGACGATGCGCGATCGGCCGGCGACGCGGCGGCCGGTGGCGCCGGAGACGATCCTCGACGCGGCGCGCGAGCTGACGGTCGTCGCGGACGGCTCGTCGATCGAGCTGACGCCGGCCCCCCGCATGCCGGACGTGCTCGTGGATCCGGACCAGGTGCGGCAGATCTTCGTGAATCTGCTGCAGAACGGCGTCGAGGCCGCGGGCCCGAGCGGGCGCGTGCTCGTCTCGCTCGAGGCGACGTCGGCGGGCGTCGAGATCCGCGTCAGCGACTCGGGCCCCGGCTTCACGCAGGAGGCCCGGGTGCGCCTGTTCGAGCCGCTCTTCACGACGAAGAGCCGCGGCATCGGCCTCGGGCTCGCGCTCTGCCGCCGGCTCGCCGAGCGCAATGGTGTGCGGCTCCAGATCGAGCCGTCCGGTCCCTTGTCGGGCGCGTCGTTCCTCGTGATACTGCCCGTCACCTGACCCAATCGCCTGCATGAATCCGCCGCTCCCGGAGGTCGCCGTTTGAAGCGCGTGCTCGTCGTCGACGACAACCGCGAGCTCGCGGAGAACCTCGGGGAGATCCTCGACGGCTTCGGCTGGGAGACCGAGGTCTTCGAAGATCCGCGGCTCGCGCTGGCGGTGGCCGCGCCCGGCCGCTGGTGCCTCGCGCTCGTCGACGTGCGCATGCCGCACATGGACGGGATCGAGCTCTACGAGCGGCTGCGGGTCGTCGATCCGCTGCTGCCGTGCCTCGCGATGACGGCGTTCGCGCACGACGAGCGGCTCGAAGCGGCGGCCCGCGCGGGCGTGCGCTGCGTGCTCTTCAAGCCGGTCGATCCCCCCTCTCTCCTCGCGCTGGTCGGAGAGCCGTGCGGGTCCTGATCGTCGAGGATCACCTCCCCCTCGCGGAGGACCTGGCGGAGATCCTCGAGGGCGCGGGCCACACGGCCGTGCTGGTCGACACCGGCGGGCGTGCGCGCGAGGCGGCGCGGGGCGGCTTTGATCTCGCGATCGTGGACGTTCGGCTGCCGGACATGCTCGGCACCGAGCTGATCGGCCACCTGCGCGGGGCGAGCACGGACGCAGAGGTGATCGTCACGACGGGCAACGCGGACGTCGCGAGCGCGGCGGCGGCCGTGCAGGCGGGCGCCTTCGCGTACCTGACCAAGCCGATCGCGCCGGAGGAGCTGCTCAACACGGCGCGCCGCGCGCTGGAGAAGAGCGAGCTCGCCAAGCGCGCGCGGGAGCTGCAGGAGGCGCTCGCCCGCAGCGAGCGGCGCCACCGCGAGATCGTCGAGAGCGTGCCGGCGCTGATCCTGGAGGTCGATCGCGAGCTGGTGATCCGCTTCGCGAACCGCGCGGCGGAGCAGGCGTTCGGCCGGCCGCGCGAGGGGATCGTCGGGCTCGAATTCGCGACGCTGCTCGCGCCTGACGGCGAGCGCGCCTCGTGTCGCGCCCGGCTCCGGCAGGCGTTCGCGGCCGCCGAAGTGGAGCACGAGGAGCAGCTCGTCCGTTCGGACGGCGGGCGGCTGCACGTGCAGCTTCGCTGGACGCGCGCGGGTCACGGCCCGGAGGCGGAGCGGATCTTCGGGCTCGGCCTGGACGTCTCGCGCCAGCGGGATCTGGAGGAGCAGGCGCGCGTCGCGGAGAAGCTCGCGGCGGTGGGCACGCTCGCCGCGGGGCTCGCGCACGAGGTCCGAAATCCGCTCAACGCGGCAGGGCTGCAGCTCGCGCTGCTCTCGCGCCGCGTGAGCAAGCTGCCGCCGGCGGAGCGGCCGCCGCTGGACGAGCCGACCCTGCTGGTGCGCACGGAGCTGCACCGGCTGGAGACGCTGCTGGCGGACTTCCTCGCGTTCGCGCGGCCGCGCACCTTCGCGCGCTACCCGATCGATCTGGCGAGCATCGCCCGGCAGGTCGCGGCGCTGCAGACGGAGGCCGCGCGGGCGACCGGCAAACATGTCCGGCTCGAGATCCCCGATCGCGTCGAGCTCAGCGGCGACGCCACCGCGCTCACGCAGGTGGTCGTGAACCTCGTGCAGAACGCGCTCGACGCGGCCCGCCACGAGGTGGTCGTGCGCGCGGCGCACGAGTCGCGGCGCGTGGTGCTCGACATCGACGACGACGGGCCGGGCATCACCGAGGAGCTCGCCGCGCGCGTCTTCGAGCCGTTCTTCACGACCAAGGAGAAGGGCACCGGGCTCGGGCTCTCGATCGTCCACGCGATCGTGATCGGCCACGGCGGCAAGGTGACGCTGGAGCGTCGCCCCGGCGGCGGGACGCGGGCGCGGGTCGTGCTCGCGCCCTGAAGCGCCGCGCGCGCCCGGGTGCTGGGAAAGTGGCCCTGCCGGGCGCATGATGCGGCCGCTCTGGCGGCGTCTCGCCGCCCGCGAGGTGC
>CAYHCR010000057.1:0-10136 GCA_964354895.1 uncultured Myxococcales bacterium
AACCGGGCGGGCGGACCTGTTACCGGACGGCGGTGAACGCTCGTCGCGCGACCTCCCGGTGTCCGAGGTGGGGGAGGGACGGCTTGCCTCACTGAACAGATGTTCCTAAGGATCGGGACATGGCAGCGACGGCCGAAGCCCTGCGACGACTCGACGAGCTGCGGCAGCAGCGGGTGCTGCTCGGCGCGGACGAGCTCGTCCTGCGGCGGCCGACGACGGCGCCGACGGGGCTCGCGACGCTCGACGAGCTGCTCGGCGGCGGCCTGCCCGAGGGCAAGGTGCTCGTGCTCGACGGCGTGGCGGGGGCGCCGCTCGGCGCGCTGTCGCTCCAGGTGCTCGCGAGCTTCACGCAGCGGGAGCGGCTCGTGGCGGTCGTGGACCGAGGCGAGGGCTTCGATCCGGCCTCGGCGGCGGAGGCCGGTGTCGCGCTGGATCGGCTGCTCGTCTGCCGGCCGACGCAGGCCGCGGCGGCGGTGAAGGCGGCGCACGTCCTGCTCGCGAGCGGCGCGTTCGCGGTGGTGGTGCTCGATCTGCGGGAGCCGGGGCGGGGCGGGGCGCGGGCGCCGACGCGGACGCCGGCGACGGTCGTCCCAGCGCCCGCGCCGGTCGACGACGAAGAGGGCTTCGTCGACGCCAGCCCCCGGCTCGTCCGCTTCGCCCCCGGTGATCCCTCCTCTCCGCTGGTCCCCCGCCGTCGTGTCGGGCGGGAGGCCGCGATCGGCAGCGGCGCCTGGCTGCGCCTCTCCCGCGACGCGGAGGCGACCCGCAGCCGCCTGCTCGTGCTCGGCGGCGACGGCGGGGCGGGCAGCTTTGCAGCGGCGACGCTCTCGCTCGGCCGCCCCCGCGTCCGCTGGCTCGGCCACGGCCCCGGGCGCACGCTGGAAGGAGTGCAGGTCGTCGTCGCCCTCGCGCACAACCGCCTCGGTCTGCCGCCGGGCCGCGCGACGCTCCTCTTCGACGCCCCCGCCGCCTTCCCCGACGTCCCGCACGGCAGCGCGGCGGGCAGCACGGCAGGGACGCCCGGCGGGACCGCCGCGGGGCGGAAGATCACGCCCTCCCCGATCAAGCGCGGGCTGCGCACGAGCGGCACCCGCCGCGCCGCCTCTCTGCCCCGCGCCCTCACCGCGCCGCACGCGCGCCCGGCGTCGCCCCATGAGGAGTGACGCGAAGGAGCGCGCCTCGCCGCGGCTCGCCTGCCTCTTCCTGCCCGCGCTGCCGCTGCAGGCCGTGCTGCGCGCCGAGCCCGCCCGCGCGAACGAGCCGCTCGCGATCGTGCAGGGCGAAGGCGGGCGCGCCCGGATCGGCGCGGCGACGCCAAAGGCGCTGCAGCTCGGCGTGCGCCCGGGGCTCACCGTCGCGGAGGCCGAGGCGCGCGCGCCGGGGTTGCTGCTGCGCAGACCCGCCCCTGCGCTCGTGCAGGCCGCCTGCGACGCGGCGTTCGACGCGGTCACCTCCGTCTCCCCGCGCGTCGAGCCGGGGCGGCCGGGCGTCGTCTACGCGGACGCGACCGGGCTCGGGCTGCGGCACGGCGACGAGCGGGGCGTCGCGGCGGCGCTCGCGGGTGCAGCATCGCGGGTCGGGCTGCAGGGGCGCGTCGGGATCGCGTCGGGCAAGCGGCTCGCCGCGCTCGCGGCGGTGCACGGCGACGGGCTCGAGGTCGTCGCGCCCGGGCAGGAGCGCGCCTTCCTGGGGCCCCTGCCGCTCGCGGCGCTCGGCGCCGACGCCCGCACGCGCGACACGCTGCTGCGCTGGGGCGTCTCGACGGCCGGCGAGCTCGCGGCGCTGCCGAGCGCGGGCGTGGGCACGAGGCTGGGCGCCGTGGGCGCGGCGCTGCACAAGCTCGCCTCCGGGCTGGATGATCACCCGCTGCAGCCGCAGCCCGCCCCGCTGCGCTTCGCGGAGAGCCTCTCGCTCGATCACGAGCTGGTGAACGTGGAGGCGCTGCTCTTCCTCCTGCGCCCGCCGCTCGAGCAGCTCCTCGAGCGGCTCGACTGCCACGCGCTCGCCTGCGGCCAGCTCGCGCTCGTGCTCCGGCTCGATCCGTCGGGCGAGGCGCGCGTGCCGGTCGAGCTCGCGGCGGCGACGCGGGACCTGACGGCGCTGCTCTCGCTCTGTCGCTCCGCGCTCGAGCTGCACCCGCCCGACGCGCCCGTGCGCGGGATCGAGCTCGTCGCGACGCCCGCGCGCGTGCGCACCGGCCAGCTCGCGCTCTTCGGCCGGCCGTCGATCGCGCCCGAGAAGCTCGCCGCCGCCGTCGCGAAGGTCGCCGCGATCGTCGGCCCGGGGCGCACCGGGCGCGTCGTGCTCTCCGCCACGCACGATCCGGCCGCCGACGCGCTCGCGACGTTCGCGCCGCCGGAGCCGTCGGGGCGCGAGGAGGCGCCTACGCTCGCGCCGCGCTGCCGCCCGCTCGCGCTGCGTCGCTTCCGCCCACCGCTGCCTGCAGAGGTGCGCGTCGGCCCGCGCGGGCTGCAGGCGCTGCGCGCGCCGGGCGTCGTCGGCTTCGTCGTCTCGTTCGCCGGGCCTTTCCGGCTCGATCCGATCGCGCCTGCCGCGGACGGGCCGCGTGATCACTGGGACGCAGAGCTGTCCGATGGGTCGATCGTGCGGCTCGTGCAGGCGGGGAGCGGCTGGAGCGTCGTCGGGCGGTACGAGTAGCGCGTCAGCGCGGCCCGATCAGCCGCACGACGGGCAGGACGCGCTCGTTCGGGCCCGCGGGCAGCGGCCGATCCGCGAAGCGGTACTCCTCCTGTACGAGCGCGGCGGTGGGCCGGCTCACGAGGATCTCGCCGGGCGTGGCCGCGTAGCCGAGCTTGGTGGCGATGTCGACCGCGCCGCCGAAGGCGGTCAGATCCCGTCGCCGCGACGGGCCGAGCGCGCCCCAGAGGACCTCGCCGCGGTGCACGCCGAGGCCGATCTTCGGCCCGCCTTCGCCGAGCAGCCGCGTCGCCTCGTCGGCGATGCGCGAGGCCGCCCGCAGCGCGCGCGACGCGTCGTCCGGGTAGCGCGCCGGCACGCCGAAGATCGCGCTCACGCCCCGCGCACCGAGCCGATCGAGCGCGCCGCCCTCGAGGTGCACGGCGTCGGCGATCGTCTCGAGCACGGTGTTGGCGGCGCGCAGCACCTCCGGCGCGCTCGTCTCCGAGGCCGCGAGCCGCGTGAGCCCCGCGATGCCGACGACGAGCACGGTGGCCGGCCGCCGCACGCCCCCCTCGCTGACGTCGAGGCTGCCGGTGCGCGCCTGCTCGACGAAGGTCGGCGAGAGGAAGCGCGCGAGGTGAATCCGCGACGCGGCGTCCCGGTGGGTGGCCGCGATCTCCTCGCAGAGCTCGAGCATCTCCACGGCGATGCGCGCGATCTCGGCGAGCTGCTCTACTTCCTCTCGGGAGAAGACGAGCGTCGGCCGCACGGCCTCCAGATAGAGCACGCCGAGCGCGCCGTCGGGCCCCTTGAGCGGCTGCGCCATGGCGCTCTTGATCGAGCGCACGACGAGCGAGTCGCCCTGCTTGAAGCGCGGATCGCTCTGCACGTCGCCGACGAGCACGCCCTCGCCGCTCGCCGCGACCTCCGCGAGGATCGTGCGGGAGACCTGCACCTCGCGCCCCGGGATGAGGGATCTCCGCAGGCTCGCGCCCTTGTGCAGGAGGATCGCGCCGCCGTCGGCGGGGAAGAGATCGAAGAGCACCGCGAGGATCCGCGCGGGCAGCTGTGCGGCGTCCCGATCGCGGGCGAGGCGGCGGCGGAACTCGGCGGCGATCTTGAAGCGCGCGAGCTCCCGCTCGAGCTGGGAGAGATCCGCCCGTTTGCCCTCCTCGAAGCGCTTGGTCGGCTCTGCCGGCGGCGCGGCCGGAAGCGCGTTGCCCGCGCCGTCGAGCCAGGAGAAGGCGTAGAGATCCTTGAGGTAGGTCTTCTTGAGCAGCGCCTCGACCGCCATGTGCGTCGCGACGTAGACGACCAGCTCCCTGCCGTTCGTCACGGTCAGCAGATCACGCTTCGCGTCGCCCTCCGGCGGCACGGCAGAGACGACGTGGAGCGAACGCGCGCCCTCGTCCCACGCGAGCGGCACGATCAGGAGCTTGCGCGCGACGGCGTGCGGGAGCTTCGCGAGCACCTTGTCCGCGACCTTGAAGGCCGCGAGCTTGTCGGCGGTGACGTACCGGGTCCCGTACTCCGCGGCGAGGACGCGGAGCAGCTCCTCCTCGCGCACGAGGCCGAGCTTCACGCAGTGGTCGCCGAACCAGCCGCCCTCCCGCTTCTGCGCCTGCAGCACCCGCGCGAGCCCCTCGCCGTCGAGCACGCCAGCGGACACGAGTCGATCGCCGAGCCGCAGCATCTGCCGCTGCTCCGCCGGATCCTTCGCGAGCTCGTCGACCGGGCCGCCCATGAAGCGCGGACTCTAGGTCGCTGCGTCGGGCCCGTCACGAATCCTCGGTGGCCGCGCTTGCCGGGCGGGGTGCGCTTTGGTGGGATGCGCCGCCGTGACCGCCCATCCGTCCCGTCGTCCGCGTGTGTCGACCGCGATCCTCGTCGTCCTCGCCCTCTTCGCCGCCGCGCTCGCGGGCTGCGGTTCATGTGGAAAGCCGACGCCGCCGCCCGAGCCCGCCGCCTCGCTCGAGGCCTTCTTCCCGCCGCAGACCAAGGCGATCGCGCTCGTCACGGATCTGGCGAAGCTCGGGACGACGGCCGCGGCGCTCGAGAGCACGAAGCTCGCCGAGCTCGCCGCGATCGCGGCCGGCGCGAAGGACGCCTCGGAGTTCGTCAAGCCGCTCGTCGCGCAGCTCGGCTTCGATCCCCGCACGCCGGAGGGCTTCACGACCGCCGGCGTCGACGGCGCGAAGGGCCTCGCCTTCGGCACCGACGAGAGCGGCGCAGAGCTGGTCGTGGTCGGCGTCGCGGACCCCGGGAAGCTCGACGCGTGGCTCGGCCGGCTCGCGGGGACCCTCGGCGGGACGGTGCGCAGGGAAGATCTGCTGCCTGCGCCGAACGTCGGCACCGTGATCGTGTTCGCGGCCGGAGAGGGCGGCCCGCCCGCGTTCGCCTACGCCCGCAAGGGCGGCTTCGCCGTCGCCGCCGGCGGCCCGACCGCGATCGAGGCGGTCACCCGCGCGCTCACGCGCCCGCGCGACCAGAGCCTCGCGACGAGCGCCGCCTTCGCGAAGACGACTGGAAAGCTCGGCAATCGCGACGTGCGCGTCTGGGCCGAAGGCGGCGCGAAGCTCATGGGCCGCCGCAAGGTGCCCGACTCCGGCGTCGTCGCGGGCGTGACCGCCTCGCGCACCGGCGTGAACGTGCGGCTGCAGCTCCCGCAGACGCCCGCGCAGATCGCCGCGTTGAAGCCGGCCGCGACCCCCGCCGGCCAGGAGCTGGTGGCGCTGCTCCCCGAATCGAGCCTCTTCCTCGCGCGGCTCGGCGGCGAGCCGACGGCGCTGCGGCCGCTGCTGGATCTGGCGGTCTCGCGCAGCCTGCTGCTCCGGCTCAAGAAGGCCGGGTTCGAGCTGGAGACGGACATCCTGTCGCTGCTCAAGCCGGGCGTCGCGTTCGGCGCGGGGCTCGCGAGCGATCTGAATCTCTCGGGCGGCCTGCCGGGCGGCGACGGCGCCGGGGACTTCAACCCGTTCCAGTTCGCGAACGTCACGCTCTATGCGCGCGTGAAGGATCCGGCCGCGGCGCAGGCGACGCTGGAGAAGGTCCTCGCCGCGCAGGAGCGCTTCAAGATGAAGGTGGACGTGCGGGAGGAGGCCGGCGCGAAGGTCTACGTCGCGAGCTACTCGCAGGGCGAGGGCATGACGTGGGGCCTCGTGGGGGACATGCTCGTGGCGACCGGCGGCAAGGGGCAGTGGGAGCGGGCCAAGGCGCGGCTCGCGACGCCCGGCACGCCGACCACGCTCGCGGATCCGGCCGCGAAGGCGCTCTTCGAGAAGGCCGCGTCGGCCGCGTGGCTCGACGTGCCCAAGCTCGTGGCGTCGCTGCGCGCGGTGCCGGAGTCGGCCTACGGCGTCGGCGGCTTCCGCATCAAGGAGATCATGGAGACGTGGATCGCGATGCTCGACGAGGTGAAGGGCGCCTCCGCCGCGTTCTCGGTCGACGAGGACGCGATCGCGCTCGACGCAGACCTGACGCTCAAGTGAGCCGCGCATGATCGAGCTCACGGAGATCCGGAAGGCCTACGCGGACGGCGCGGCGCGCTTCGAGGTGCTGCGCGGCGTCTCGCTCACGATCGCGGACGGCGAGTTCACGGCGATCGTCGGCGCGTCGGGCTCGGGGAAGTCCACGCTGCTCAACGTGATCGGCGGGCTCGATCGCGACTTCGGCGGTCGCGCCGTGGTGATGGGGCAGGAACTGGCAAAGCTGTCCGACGCGGTGCTGGCGCGCTACCGCAACGAGAAGGTCGGCTTCGTCTTCCAGACCTTCAACCTCATCCCGCCGCTCACCGTGATGCAGAACATCCTGCTGCCCTCCTACTTCGCGAAGGCGGAGGACGTCGGCCAGGCGGAGGAGCGCGCGATCGCGGCGCTCGCGCGGGTGGGGCTCGCCGGAAAGGAGCGCAGGTTGCCTGCGCAGCTGTCCGGCGGCGAGCGGCAGCGGGTGGCGCTCGCACGGGCGCTCTTCCGCAAGCCGAAGCTGGTGCTCGCGGACGAGCCGACCGGCTCGCTCGACGCGAAGACGGGGCAGGGCGTGATCGAGCTCTTCCAGGAGCTCAACGGCGAGGAGGGGTTGACGCTCGTGATCGTGACCCACGAAGAGCGCGTCTCGCGCGCGGCGCGGCGCGTGCTGCGGCTGCGCGACGGGCTGCTGCAGAGCGACGAGGCCTCCGCCGGCGAGCGCACGACGGTGACCGCCACATGAACGGCAAACGGCTCGTCCAGCTCGTCGGCATGAACCTCCGCCGGGATCGCAAGGGCGCGTTCCTCTCCGCGCTCGGCGTCGCCGCCGGCATCGCCGCGCTCGCCTTCTTCGTCGCGCTCGGTCGCGGCGTCGGCGAGGTGGTCAAGACCAAGATCTTCCCGGCGGACGCCCGGTTCGTGGAGGTGATCCCGCCGAGCGTCAGCCTCGGGCTCTTCGGCGGCGGCAAGCTCGACGAGGCCGCGATCGGGCGGCTCAAGGCGCTCCCGGACGTCGAGGCGACGCACCGCAAGATGCAGCTGCGCGTGCCCGCGGTGACGCGCTACGACGGCGATTTCTTCGGTAAGAAAATGCGCCTCGGCCTCGAGATCCTCGGCGTCGGCGTCGACCCCGGGCTCGTCGCGCAGGACCTCGCGCAGCCCGCGGCCTTCGTCGATCCCGGCGAGGGCGGCGGGCCCGTCCCGGTGCTCATCTCCGGCCGCCTGCTCGAGATCTACAACCGCAGCTTCGCCAAGGCGCGCGGCCTGCCGCAGCTGCAGCCGCGCATGCTGGTCGGCTTCGAGTTCCCGGTCGAATACGGCCGGTCCTTCGTGGGCGGCAAGGTGATGGAGGGCGGCGAGACGCTCAAGCACCCCTCGGTCCTCGCGGGGATCTCGGATCGGGCACTTTTGCAGGGCGTGACGATGCCGCTCGAGACCGCGCGCCGGATCAACGCGCGCTTCGGGGAGGATGACGTCGCGTACTCGAGCGTCGTGCTCGTCGCGGCCTCGCCCGACGCGGTGCCGCGGCTGACGGCGCTCGTGCGCAAGCAGGGCTTCGAGATCGACGACACGGAGCGCAAGCTCGCCGAGTCCGTCGGCGCGGCGGTCGCGATCACGACGGCGACGCTCGCGCTGATCTCGCTGCTCATCTGCGGGCTCGCGACGCTCAACATCGCGCTCTCGCTCGGGGCGAGCGTGCGCAACCGCATGCGGGAGATCGGCATCCTCCGCGCCGTCGGCGCCACCAAGACGGACATCGCGCTGCTCGTCGTCGGCGAGTCCTGCGCGATCGGCCTCTTCGGCGGCGTGCTCGGCGCGGGCCTCGCGCGCGCGGCCGCGTTCGCGATCGATCAGGCGTCGAGGACGCTCCTGCCGGACTTCCCGTTCAAGCCCGACTCGTTCTTCTCGTTCCCATGGTGGGTGCTCGCCGGCGCCGTCGGCCTCGGCGTGCTCGCGTCGCTGATCGGCGCCTATCCGCCGGCGCGCGGCGCGGCGCGGCTCGATCCGGCGCGGGCGATCGGTGGTTGATCTCCGCGCAGGTGCGGCCGGCCTCGCCTGGGGCCAGCTCGTCGTCGGGTCGATCTTCGCGATGGTCGCGCCCGCCGAGGGCGTCGCGCTCTGGTGGCGCGTGCGGTCGCTGGAGGCGGTCGTGCTGCTCGTGCCGCCGCCGATCTGGTTTGACGGCCCGGCGCTCGCGGTCGCGCTCGCGCTCGCGCTCGTCTCGCTCGTCGCGCTCCTGCGCGGCCGGTCGCGTCACCCGGCGCCGCGGCTGCTCGCCATGCTCGCGATGCTCGTGGTCTTCGCGAAGCTCTTCCTGCTGCCCGACGTCGCGTTGCCCTTTCACGCGCCGCCCGGAGAGACCTTCGCGCGCGACGGCACGGAGCAGCTCGCCGAGGCGCTCGACGCCGCGCTCGCCGCCGCGCCGGCGCCGCTCTCGACCGAGATCGCCGCGTACGGGCCCGCGCTCGAGCTGCTCGGGGCCCTTCCGTTCCTGCACAAGGGTGCGCCGGTCGGGGGCTTCCGGTTGGAGCTGCGGCAGGGCTGCACGGGGCCGGCGGCGCCTGCGGAGGGCGCCGCGCCCGGGACCATCCTGCTCTGCGCGACGGTCGATGGGCGCGGAGGCTGGCTCACCGTCCAGGGCGTCGACGAGCGGCTCGGGCGACCGTCGCCGTTGCGCGACGAGGGGGGCTCCCTCTGGAGCCTCGCGCTGCGCGGTGGCGGTCCGGCCGGGAAAGGCTAGGATCCCGGGCAAGAGGGCGATCGTGGGTCCCGGACGGTGACCCCGGAGCGGCCCCCCTGAAGGATCGGTCGTCGTGCTGCGCGAGAAGTCCTGCGGAATCGTGCCCTATCGGGAAGAGGGCGGAGAGGTCCGCTACCTCGTCGTCTCCTCCGCCGTCACCCGCCGCGAGCACTGGGAGTTCCCCAAGGGTGGCGTCGAGGAGGGCGAGCGCGAGACCGACACGGCGCTGCGGGAGCTCCGCGAGGAGACCGGGGTCGTCGACGTCCAGATCGTGCGCGGCTTCCGCGAGCCGATCCACTACGTCTATCGGCGGCCCGAGGGCCTGATCTCCAAGCAGGTGATCTACTTCCTCGGCACGGTCGGCGACCCGGCGGTCGTGCTGCGGGAGGTCGAGTGCAAGGACTTCCGGTGGGCGAACTTCGAGGACGCCCGCCGGCTGCTGCGTCACTCGAACGCGAAGTCGCTGCTCGAGCGCGCGCACGCGCGCATCACGGGGAAGCGGCCGCCGCCCGGCCCGGGCCCGTCCGCCAGGCCCGGCCCCGCCGCGCCCGCCGCGCCGAGCGTCGCCGAGGCCCCGCTCCTCCCGGCGCCCGTCGATCAGCGCACCACCGAGGCTCCGCTCTCCGCATCGCCTGCGACCCCCGCTGCGCCGAGCGCCGTGGCCGTGCCCGGTGAGCTCCGCCCGCCCGCCGCCACGCCCCAGAGCACCGACCCGGATCGCCGCCGCCGCCGTCGTCGCCGCCGCCGTCGCGGTCGCGACGAGCCGCCGGCCGCTGCGAGCCCTTCGAGCGACGCCTCGCCGGGCCCGTCGGTCGCGCCAGGCGCGCCCCTCCCACCGGCGGGAGGACCGCCAGAGGTTTGACCCTCCGCGTCCGCTCCCCTACTCTTCGACGGCTCCGTTATTATTGGCGGTTTTCCGGGATGCGAGGGCGTTTTCGTGAAGAAGCAGCCCATTCCCTTCGGAAAATACTTCCTCCTCGAGCGCATCAACATCGGCGGCATGGCCGAGGTGTGGAAGGCGAAGACCTACGGCGTGGAGGGCTTCGAGCGGATCTCCGCGATCAAGCGGATCCTCCCGAACATCGCGGAGGATGAAGAATTCATCACGATGTTCATCGACGAGGCGAAGATCAGCGTCCAGCTGACGCACGCCAACGTCGCGCAGGTCTACGACCTCGGGAAGATCCAGGACTCGTACTTCATCGCGATGGAATACATCTCGGGGAAGGATCTCCGCGGGATCTTCGATCGCATGAGGAAGAAGGGCGAGGTCATCTCGATCCCGATGACCT
>CAYHCR010000058.1:0-10052 GCA_964354895.1 uncultured Myxococcales bacterium
ATCGTTGTGCACGTTGAAGAAGAACGAGAGCCGGCCGGCGAAGGCGTCGACGTCGAGCCCCGCCTTCACGGCCGCCTCCACGTAGGCGACGCCGTCGGCGAGCGTGAAGCCGATCTCCTGTGCTGCAGTGCTGCCCGCCTCGCGGATGTGGTAGCCGCTGATGGAGATCGGGTTCCAGCGCGGCATCTCTCTGGCCGTGAAGGCGAAGAGATCGGTGATGAGCCGCAGGGACGGCCGCGGCGGGTAGATGTACGTCCCGCGCGCGATGTACTCCTTGAGCAGATCGTTCTGGATCGTGCCGCCGAGGTTTCGGCGCGTGAAGCCGCGCTCCTCGGCGTGCACCGCGTAGAAGGCGAGCAGGATCGCCGCCGTGCTGTTGATCGTCATGGAGGTCGTCAGCTCCTCCATCGGCAGGCCCTCCATCAGCACGGCCATCTCTTCGATCGAGCCGATCGAGACGCCCACGCGGCCGACCTCGCCGAGCGCGCGCGGGTGATCGGCGTCGCGCCCCATCTGCGTCGGCAGATCAAACGCGATCGAGAGCCCGGTCTGGCCGGCCGCGAGGAGCTGCCGGTAGCGCTCGTTGCTCTGCTTCGCGCTCGCGAAGCCGGCGTACTGCCGCATCGTCCATGGCCGACCGCGGTACATCGTCGGCTGCACGCCGCGCGTGAACGGGTACTCGCCGGGGAACCCGAGCCGCTCGAGCGCACGGTGGGCCTCGTCCGGCTGCGGCAGCTCGACGGGCCGCACCTCGATCCCGCTGGAGGTGCCGAAGCGCGGCCGGCGCTCGGGGCTCTTTTTTGCGGCGCGACCGTGCACCTCTGCGCTCCAGCGCGCGGCCTCGGCCTTCAGCCTCTCGTCGTGCTCGCCCATGGCTGCTCCAATCGGTGGCGCATCCTAGCTTCTGCACACGGCCCGGCTACGGCTCCGCGTGCGGCCGGCGGCGGAACCGGGTATTTGGGCGGGCGTCGGGCGCGCGCCTTCGCGCGCCCCGGGAGGAACGCAAGATGAAGAAGATCCTGCTGACGGCGCTCGCCGCGGCCACGCTCGCGCTGACGGGCTGCGGGCTCGACTGCGCGGAGTACTGCACGAAGATGGACGACTGCATGGACGGCAAGTGCGACACCGGCCAGTGCGAAGACTTCTGCGAGATGGCGCTCGACAACGACGAGGTCGGCTTCGACGGCTCGGGCCAGTGCGCGATCGAGACCTCCTGCGCGGATCTCGAGAACGGCGCCTGCTTCCCCTACGGCGCCGTGGGCCGGCAGTGGTGCTCGGACTGACGAGGCCTTCCCTCCCCCGCCTGCGATCGGGCGGGGGAGGTCCGCGCGCGTCAGCGCGGCGTGTAGCGGACCGTGCGGCCCTCCGTCAGCACCGCGGTGTTGAACGAGAAGGGCACGCCGGACGCGCCGCCGATCGCCTCGATCCCGGCCGAGGCGCTCGCGCCCGCGTAGTTCGCGGCATTGGTGCCCGACGCCGCCCGGATGATCGTCACGATCTCTCCGTCCGCCCAGAGCTGCACCTGGTGCGTGACGCTGCCCGCCCCGGAGGCGAGCGGCACGGCCTCCCAGGTGACGACGTGCACGTCACGGCCGGCCTCGTTGCGCTGCTCGTGGAGCACGCGACCAACGGTGGTGCTGTGGCTGTCCCAGAACGAGGCGACGAGCCCGATCTGCGGCGTCGTGGCGTCGGGGATCGAGTCGTTGACGGGGTCAGCGGCCGTCGTCGGGCCGAAGCCGACCCAGCCGTGCCGCGAGAACGTGAGCTCGGTGACGTCGACGCCGAAGAACGGCATCGTGAAGCCGAGCCCGCCGGGGACCGCGCCGACGGCGCCCGCCAGCACGGCGCCCGTCACGGAGAGATCGAGGTACGGCGCCTGCGCGGCCGCGTCGACGTCGTAGCCCTGCGCCGCAAACCTGCACCCTGCGCCGAGGAGCCCCGGCGACGCGAGCTGCGCGCCGAAGGCCTCCGTCGCCACGCACCAGCTGGCCGCGGCGTCGTTCGCGGCGGGATCGCCCGTGAAGCGGCTGCCGTCGAGCTTCTTCGCCGTGCCGGCCGCGAAGGCCCACGTCGCGTCCCACGTCACGCGATCGAGCTCGAGCGCGCCGTAGGTCAGCACCACGTCGTCCGCGAGCTCGGAGAGCGTGATCGCGCCAGCCGCGGCGACCGCGCCGAGCGCCCCGCCGTTGAGCAGCGGATCCGCGCTGCCGGCGACGACGAGGAAGCCGCCGGGGGCGATCGTCGCGGGCGGGAGCAGCAGGCCGGCGTCGCCCGCCGAGCCGAGCACCATGCCGCCGACGTCGATCGGCTCCGAAGACAAGTTCCGCAGCTCGATCAGCTCTGCGTCACCGTCGACGAGCGCGGCGTCGGGCAGCGGCAGCAGCTCCGAGATCACGAGCGCGCCGGCGGCGACGACCACCACGCGCTGTGTCTGGCACGTCACGGTCACGCTGTCGTCGACGCAGAGCGTGTAGTCGGTGCTGCGCGGCGGCGAGACGGCGAACGAGCCGTCGCCGGGCGCCTCGAGCGCGATCCGCAGCGCGGTCCCAGCGAGCCCGCCGGGCGCCACGACGTCGCGGGAGCGCATTTCGCCGACCGTCCCGGCCGGGAGCTGCCAGCCGATCGTCGCCGAGGCGCCGTCCGCGCGCGCCTGGTTCGTGAGCGCCGTCGCGCCGGCCGAGGTCATCACGCCATACCGGTACTCGAACCTGCCGTCGGGCCGAAGGACGATCTCGAAGTTGAGGTTCGCGACGGCCGCCGCAGAGCTGTCGTTGAACTGGAAGCCCTTCCACTGCAGCACGACGTAGTCGCCGTCGGCGTCGGTGCCGGCGTCCATCCAGCCCGAGCCGGTCGCCTTGCTGTTGAGGTTGTCCCAGAGGGGCGCGAGGTGGACGGCGGAGGCCGCGCCGGCGCCCATCGCGACGTTGCTCGCGATCGTCGAGGCAGACGCCGTGTCGAACGAGAGCCAGCCGTTCGTCGTGAGGCGGGCCCGCGTGCGCGGCGTGCCGTCGAACGGGAAGGCGAAGCCGTTGGGGAAGGTGACCGTGACGGTGCTCTCGTCGGAGCTGGCGGCGAAGCCGACGTTGACCGCGGTCGGGCTCGTGCTCACGTCGAGGAACGGCAACGCTGCCCCCTCGATCGTGCCGCGGCCCGTGACGGTGACCTGCTGGGCGCTGGTCGTCTGCCAGTCGAGCGTGACCGAGCCTCCGACCGGCATCTGCGCAGCGCTCGCGGTGAACGAGTCGATCGTCGCCTCGACGACGACGTCGAGCGTGCCCTCCCGCGTGCGGCCGGCGCCGGCCTCGAGCGTGAGCAGGTAGGTCGTGGTCTCGGAGGGCGAGAGCGCGATCGAGCCGGCGTTCGGATCGACCGCCGAGACGTCGATCGCGCCGCCCGGGGTCGCGACGAGCGTGGCGGAGGTGGCGCCGACGCCGCTCCACGAGAGGACCGTGCTGCCGCCCGACGGGACGACCGCGGGCGCTGCCGCAAAGCTGTCCAGTCGGAGCAGCGGGTTCACGGTGACGGGCACGACGGCGATCGCGACGTTGCCGGCGAAGCCGAGGGTCGCGGTGATCGTGAAGTTCTGCGCGCCCAGCGCGTCGGTCGGCAGGGCGCACGGGCCCGCAGCCGCGGCCGCTCCGACGAGGTCGCAGACCACCCCGCCGATCGCGTCGGTCACGAGCACGTGGTCCGCGTTCGAGCTCCACGAGAGCGAGGCGGGCAGGCCCTGCTGTACGTCCAGCGGCGTGACGACCGGCGCGGTCACCGTGGCGGCGGGCCACACGGTCACCCCGAGGCTCGCCGTGTCGGTCCCGTCAGGGCCCGTGGCGGTCAGCGTGAACGTCGTCGTGGCCACGACGGCGAGCGTCGCGGATCCGTTGGGCGGCGTCGGTGGCGTCTGAATCCGGAGCGCGCGACCGCCGGACCCGCCGGCCACCGGGACGTTGTGAGAGAGCGTCAGCCCGCGCGTGCCGGCCGGGTTCTGCTCGCCGATCGTCGCCTGCGCGCCGTCGGCGCGGGCCTGGTTCGTCGCGGCCGTCGCGCCCGTCGCGGTCATCGAGCCATAGCGATACTCGAACGCGCCATCGGCCCAGAGCACGACCTCGAAGTTCAGGTCTGCGGGCGCGGCGACGGTCGACGCGGCGAACTGCAGGTTCTTCCACTGGAGCACGACGCGATCGCCGCCCGCGTCATTGAACCGGTTGACCCACGCCGTGCCGGTCGTCTTGACGTGGAGATCATCCCAGAACGGCGCGAGGTGCACGTAGCGCGTGCCCGCGGCGGTGGGGAACGCGGCGTTGGCGGAGGCGTTTCCGGCGCTCGCCACGTCGAACGAGAGCCAGCCGTTGGTGCCGATGCGCAGCTGCGTGCGCGGCGCGCCCTCCCACGGGAAGGCGAAGCCGCCCGGAAGCGTGATCGTCTGCGAGCCCTCGTCGGGCGCGGAGAACACGACCGGGACGGCGGAGCGGAGCGCGCTGACGTCGACGAACGGGACGGCCGGATCCGTGACCTGCGGCCCGAGCGGCGAGAGCGTGACGAGGTCCGTGCTCTGCGTGGTCCAGGAGAGGGTCACGAGCGCCCCGGCCACGACGTCCTGCGTGTCGGCCGTGAAGGTGCGGATCGCGGTCGGGTCGACGACGAGCTCGAGCTCGGCGGCCGCGAGATCTCCGAGCGGGCCGGTGGCGACGAGCCGGTAGGTCGTACGCGCGGGCGGCTGCACGGTGAAGGCCCCGGCCGCGACGAGCGCGGGATCGACCTCGTGCAGCAGTGCCGGAAGGATCGCCGCGCCGGCGGGATCGAGCGCGAAGAGATCGACGGAGACCGCGGTGGTGGTCGTCCACGTGAGCTCGCTCGTCGGGGAGAGCGTGCCGAAGGCGGTGTCGAGCACGGCCGGCGTCGCCAGGAACGACGAGACGACGGGGAGCGGGCGCGCCTCCACGGTGAGCGTCCGGGTCGCGGGCGTCGTGCCGGGCGTGGTCGCCGTCAGGACAAACGTGTGCAGACCGATGGTCAGCGGCGCGGAGGCGACGATGCCGGAGAGCAGCTGTGCGCCAAGGGCGAGCGGCGTGCCGTCGCCGGTCAGCGTGACGTTCGGCGCCGTGCCGAAGGCGTCGTTGGTGACGCTCCAGCCGAGCGTGACGGGCGCGCCGACGGCGCCCGGATCGGGCGCGAGCGTAAAGGAGAGCAGGAGCGGGCCGTCGCTGACGTCGATCGAGGCGGTCGCGATGTCCACGTCGCCGACGCCGTTGGCGGCGCGGAGCGTGAAGGTCTGCGGGCCGGGGGCCGACGGCGTCGGCACGGTGCAGCTGCCGGCGGCGAGCTGGGCCTGGGCGGCGGTGCAGAGGATCCCGCCCGCGGCGTCCTGCACGGTGACGACGGTCGCGGCGGCGGCCGTCCACGAGAAGGTCAGCGGGGCGCTCGCGCGCGCGGCGGCCGGCGCGACCGTAAAGGTCAGCACCGCCGGCGTCGCGACGACGACGGAGAGCGGCGCGGAGGAGACCTCTTCGCCGAGCCCGTTCGTCGCGACGAGCACGTAGCTCGCGGCGGAGAGCGGCGCGTCGACGTAGCTGCCGGAGAGCATCGCCGGATCGACCGGGAGCGCAACGCCATCGCGCTCGAGCCGCACCGACGCCGCGTCGCGGGTCGCCCACGCCAGCGTGACCGGCTCGCCGCGCGGGACCTGCTGCGCGCTCGCCGTAAAGCTCTGCACCGTGGCGGGCGGGACGACGTCGACCGTCGCCGTGGTGCGCGCGCTGCCGTCCGCGTTGGTGACGACGAGCTCGAAGAGCGTGTCGGCGGTGATCTCGAGGTCGAGGTCGGCGTCCGCGGGATCGAGCGCGGAGACGTCGATCGCGCCGAGGCTCGAGGCGACCAGCGAGGCGCTGTCGGCGCCGTCGGCCGTCCACGAGAGGTGGACCGCCACGGGCCGCGCGGCCGAGCCGGTCGCCTGCGTCGGCGTCGCGACGAGGCCGTGGATCCGGGGCGCGCGCGTCGTCGTCAGGCGCAGCGACCAGCGGCGGGGCGCGCCATCGCGCAGCGCCTCGAGCACGAAGTCGCCCGAGGTGCCGGCGATCGCGGTGGCATTGCCGGCGGCGATCCCGGCGGCGTCGAGCGCGCGCGTGAAGCCGTCGGGCCCGGTGAGCGTGCCGGCGTCCGCGCCGGAGGTGCGCCACGCGAGGGTGACCTGATCACCCACCCGCGCGAACGAGGGCGTCAGCGTGAAGCTCTCGATGCGGGCGCCGACGCCGACGACCAGGAGCGCGGTGGAGCTGCCGCCGGGGCCCGTCGCCGTGAGCGTGTACTCGACGCGGCCGGCCGGCGTGACGGTGATCTCTCCGGTCGAAGACGGGCTCTCCACGAGGGGCGTGCCCGCCTCGTCCGTGATGCGGATCGAGGTCGCGCGCTCGACGCGCCAGCGCAGCGCAGCGGAGGCGCCGGGCTCGAGCGCCGAGGCCGGGTCGGAGACGAACGACACGATCCGCGGCGCGCGCGTCACCGTCACGGCGGCGGTGGCCCGCGCCTCGCCTCCGGCGCCGAAGGCGTGCAGGACATAGAGGCCGGAGCGGACGGGGACGTTCGTCGCGGTGCCCGACGCCTGGTCGCTGGTCGCGACCGTCGCACCGTCCGGGCCCTCGATGAAGAGCCGCGACGTCAGGCTCGTGCTCCACGCGAGCATCAGCTCTGCGCCTTCGGGCAGCTCTGCCGGAGTGACGGTGAAGCGCTCGACGATCGGCGCCGGCAGCGGGCTGGTGTCGACGTCCACCGAGAGCCGCTGACGGGCGGGGATCGTGCCGGTCGCCCCGATCGCCGTGAGCTCGTAGAGCGTGGCGCGCAGGGGCCGGACCTCCGCCTCGCCGGTCGGGACGCCGCCCTCGACCACGATCTCCGCGCCGCCCACGGCGTGCAGCTCGACGTGCTCGGCGTTGCGGACCGTCCAGGAGATCGTGGCCGGGTCGCCGGCGCGGACGAGCGCGGGGGCGACGGTGAGGCCCTCGATCACGGGGTCGAGCGCGGCCTCTCCGCCGCTGCCGCCGCCCGCGCCGCCTTCGCCGCCGTCGCCGGGGTCGTTGTCGCATGCGAGGCCTGCGAGCGCGCCGAGCGCGAGCGCGAGCGCGAGGACGAGGTTCCGGGTGATCTGCATGATGCCTCCGCACGGGCGCGTTGCGAGGCGCCCTGCAAGTTCCGCCACGGCGCCGACGATCCCGCGCCCGACGCAGGGGCCGTAACGTAGAGGGCCCTGCCCGCGCCGCCAACCGTGGGGAGCGCACGCACCCACCCCCACATGAGCCCGATCGCGCGCGCCGTGGAGCCTGCCGGCGACCGTGCTAGGAAATCGCGCCCATGACGACCTCTCTGCTCCGGATCGCCGCGGTCGCGGCGTCGCTGCTGCTCTCTTCCGTCGCCGCTGCCAAGGGCGCGAGCCTGCTGGAGGCCGGGCGCGGCAAGGCGGGCGCGCCCGCGGGCCCGACCGCCGCCGACGCGAAGGCCTTCGTCGAGAAGACGAACGCCGAGCTCAAGCGCCTCTGGACGCGCCAGGCGACCGCCGACTGGATCAAGTCGACCTACATCACCGACGACTCCGAGAAGGTCGCCGCCTGGGCGAACGACGCCGTCCTCGAGTACCTCTCCGTCGCGATCCCCTCGGCGTCCGCGTTCGACGGCGTGAAGGGGCTCGATCCGGAGACCGCGCGCGGGCTCAAGCTGATCAAGCTCGCGACGACGCTGCCGGCACCGCGCGATCCGAAGAAGCGCGAGGAGCTCACCCGGATCGCCGCGAAGCTCGAGGGGATGTACGGCAAGGGCAAGGCGAAGGTCGGCGGCAAGGAGCTCGATCTCGAGCAGCTCTCCGAGCTGATGGCGAAGAGCCGCAAGCCCGACGAGCTGCTCGAGGCCTGGAAGAACTGGCACGCGGTCGGCAACGGGATGAAGGCCGACTACGTCTCGCTCGTCGGCCTCGCCAACGAGGGCGCGAAGGAGATCGGCTTCGCGGACGTCGGCGAGCTCTGGCGCTCCGGCTACGACATGACGCCCGCGGAGTTCGAGACGGAGAGCGAGCGGCTCTGGACGCAGGTCAAGCCCCTCTACGACGAGCTGCACTGCTACACGCGCGCGCGCCTCAACGCGAAGTACGGAGACAAGGTCGTCCCGAAGACCGGCCCGATCCCCGCACACCTGCTCGGCAACATGTGGGCGCAGGACTGGGAGAACGTCTACGACCTGCTCGAGCCCTACAAGGGCCAGCCCGGCCTCGACGTGAGCAAGGAGCTCGTCAAGCAGAAGTGGGACGCGCCGAAGATGGTCCGGCTCGGCGAAAATTTCTTCGTCTCGCTCGGGTTCCCGTCGCTGCCGAAGACCTTCTGGGAGCGCTCGCTGCTGACGCGCCCGAAGGACCGCGACGTCGTCTGCCACGCGAGCGCGTGGGACCTGACGTTCGAGGGCGATCTGCGCATCAAGATGTGCATCAAGCCGACGGAAGAGGACCTCGTCGTCATCCACCACGAGCTCGGTCACAATTACTATTATTCGCAGTACCTCACGCAGCCCGTGCTCTTCCAGAGCGGCGCGCACGATGGCTTCCACGAGGCGATCGGCGACGCGATCGCGCTCTCCATCACGCCCGGCTACTGGAAGCAGGTCGGCCTGCTCAAGCAGACGCCCAAGGACGACAAGGGCACCGTGAACGTGATGATGAAGCACGCGCTCGGGAAGATCGCGTTCCTGCCGTTCGGGAAGGTCGTCGACCAGTGGCGCTGGGACGTCTACGCCGGGAAGATCGAGCCCAAGGACTACGCGAAGAGCTGGTGGACGATGCGCCAGAAGTACCAGGGCATCGCGCCGGTGCTCGAGAGCGCGCCGGAGGACTTCCCGGCCGGCGCGAAGTACCACGTGCCGGGCAACGTGCCTTACACGCGCTACTTCCTCGCGCACGTGCTGCAGTACCAGTTCCACCGCTCGATGTGCGCGGCGGCCGGACACAAGGGACCCCTGCACACCTGCTCGATCTACGGGAACGCCGAGGCGGGCAAGCGGCTGCGGGAGATGCTGGCGCTCGGCGCGAGCAAGCCGTGGCCGGACGCGCTGGAGAAGCTGACGGGCCAGCGGCAGATGGATGCGACGGCGATCGTCGACTACTACGCGCCGCTCATGGCGTACCTCAAGAAGGAGAACGCCGGGAAGCAGTGCGGCTGGTGAGGCGCGGCTCGCCCGACTTCGACGGCTCTGGCAGCATCCGGGCCATGCTTCCTCTGCGCCCGCTCGCCGTCTTCGTCTGTTCTGCCGTGTTCGTTCCGCTCCTCGGCTGTCCGGCTGAGGAGGCACCCGCCGGTTCGGGCGGCGGCAGCGGCGGCGGCGGCGGCAGCGGCGGCTGCGCGGGCACGGCGGGCACGTCGGGGCAGGGCGGCGGCGGGAGCTTCGCGGTGTTCGTCTCCTACGGCGCGGCGCCCGCGACGACGCCCACCCTCGAAGGCAACACGCTCTACCGCGGCCTCGGCGGCCAGGGCGGCCACGGCGGCCTCGGCGGCACCGGCGGCGGCGGCGGCGCTCCGGGCAACGGCGGCCTCAGCGGCGCCGACCAGACCGCGACGTTCTGCACCGCCCAGGGCGGCAAGGGCGGCGAGGGCGGCCAGGGCGGCCACGGCGGCGGCGGCGGCGGCGCGTGCGGCGGCGTCAGCTACGCGGTGTACGTGAGCGGTGTTACCGGCGTGGCGAGCTGGAAGACGAAGAACACGTTCCCGGTGAGCGGCGCCGCGGGGGGCGGCGGCACGGGCGGCCAGAGCCTAGGGAAACCGGGCGGCGCGGGGGCGGTCGGGGCGTCGGGGAACGCGAACTACTGACGCTCTGCCCCCTCACAACGCTGGCATCGCACCATTGGCTAATGGGCCGGGTCGAACCCACTCGTGTAGCGGGAGTGACTTGCGAACTGAGTTGCCGCGCTGTCACGCAATCGCGGAGGTGGACCGGCCACTGGCCAGGATGCTGAGGACGGCTCTTTCCCTTGACGCGGGGTACGTGCCGGGAGAAAACTGATCGCGATCAATGTCCATTTGAGGAGA
>CAYHCR010000059.1:0-10038 GCA_964354895.1 uncultured Myxococcales bacterium
ACTCATCGACGAGGCCCCGCCTCGGCCGACTACCGCCCCAGCCGCGCGATCGCGGCGAGCTGCGATCGCTCGCGGCGGCTCCCGAGCCGCACGAGCGATGGGCCGCAGAACAGGAGGGGCGTCGCTCGATCCGAATGGAGATCCCCGAGCTGCTGCCGGGCGCGCGCGACGCGGACCTCGGCGCGGCGCACCCTCGCGTGGAGACGGACCGACGAGCCCCCGGCGCTCTGCTCGCGCGCCCGCGCTGCGGCGAGCGCCAGCTCACGGAACACAAGCACCGCCGCCGCCGCGACGGGCCAGGTGCGCTTGCGCGCCGCGGCCGCCTCGTCCATGGAAGTCTCCCCGGAGCAACAGGACGCGCCGAACATGCGCGCGTCGTCCCGCGCGTCGAGCCACGCCTCCGTATTCTTGTATTCGAGCCAGGCGGCGCGCCTCAGTTCCTCCAGACGCCCCCGTGCCTCCTGCGCCGCCGAGAGCGCTGCGGCGTCCAGCCGGCCGAGCTCCTCCCGGTTGAGCTCCAGGGCGCGCAGCCCCGGCGCCGCGTGGACCGCCTCCGGGTGACCGTCGAGCCCGACGAGCGCAGCAGCGCGCTCCACGATCGCCGCGCCGTCGGGCCCGAAGGAGGACACGCGCTCCGGCTCCTCGCTGACCACCGCGGCGCGCCGACCAAGCTCCGCCACCGTCAGTGGCCCCGTGTAGGGAACGAGCCCGGTCGCGTCGACGGGTCGCGACCAGGAGCCGCCGCCCTGCGCCTGCGCTTCGTGCACGCGGCGAGCCGCGTGGGTCAGGTCGACGTCTGGAGCGTGCCCGCGGACGGCGCGCCCCAGCCGGTCTTCGTCGACGCCGACTTCGGCGGCCAGGCCTCGGCAGAGCTGCCCGGTGGCTCGTGTCGCCTCGGCGTGGACGGCGACGCGGATCCGGAGCTCCTCATTGCGGCAGAGCTGCCCGCGGGACGAGCCCGGGCGGGATCTACACCGTCTACGCCGTCGAGCAGCCGGGCGGCAGCGTCGAGCTGCGGCTCTTCGTGGGCCTCGACCCGACGCCGCTCGCGCTCACGGCCATGAACCCCTGAACACGTTCTCCGGCAGCCACTGATACATCGTGCAGACGGCCTCGTCGCGCTCCGGAGCGGCCGCGGCCGTCCGCGCGTTCACCGCAAGCGCTTCGGCTCGGCGACCCTCGACGAGCTGATCGGCGACGCAACTCGGCCGTCGACCTGGCGGTGGAGCGGATCGCACGATCGATCGGCCGGGAGCGCGACCTTGCTGCGGCCCGGCTCGCAGGGAGACATACTCCGCCCCATGATCGAGCTCCTCTCTTCGCCCGAGGTCTGGCTCAGCCTGCTGACGCTGACCGCCCTCGAGATCGTCCTCGGCGTCGACAACCTGATCTTCATCGCGATCCTCGCCGGGCGGCTGCCGCCCGCCCAGCGGGAGAGCGCCCGCAAGGTCGGGCTCGCCGGAGCGTTCCTGTCTCGGCTGGTCCTCCTCGCGGGCATCTCCTGGATCGTGCGGCTGGATCAGCCGCTCTTCACGCTCCTCGGCCGGGGATTCTCCGGCAAGTCCCTCATCCTCCTCGGCGGCGGGCTCTTCCTGCTCTACAAGGCCACCAAGGAGATCCACCACAAGCTCGAGTCCGCCGACGAGGCCCCGGGGACGGCCGGCCGGGCCGTGGCGACGTCTTCCTCCTGATGATCGGCCTCGTGCTGCTCGGTGAGGGGCTCGGCGCACACATCCCCAAGGGCTACGTCTATTTCGCGATGGGCTTCAGCGTGTGTGTCGAGCTGATCAACATCCGGACCACGCGGAGGTCCAAGCCGGTCGCGCTCAACCAGGTGCCGCACGTGGCGGACGTGGAGCGGTAGGCGTCGGAGCCGACCTTCACGGCGCCGGGCGCCAGCGCGCCCTCGACGTGCGGGCAGGGCCACGGCCGCCGTGGGCGCGTCATCATTCTGCGGCTGCCGGGCTACGCTGCAGCGCCAGGAGGGACCTGCTCCATGCCGAGCCCAGAGAGCGAGCTCCCGCCAGCGGACGACCTGCGAGTCGATCTCCTCGCTGGACTCTTCCGCAACGTCGCGACCTCATACAAATTCCTCTTCTTTCTGGCGCTGCTCGACCGATTGCCGAAGACGGAGGACGCCCTTCGCCTCTCGCTCCGCGAGCTCGTCGTCGAGATGCTCCTGCTCGCGTGGTATCCGCGGTTCTTCTTCCGCCTCCGGTTCGGCGCAGAGGATCGGATCGGCGCCGCCCTCGAGGGCCTCCCTCACGAGCTCCGCGAGGGGTGGGGCAGCCGGCCGGAACAGCGTGCAGCCCTGCGTCGACGGTTGACCGAGCAGCTGCCCGAGAAGGTCATCACGGAGCTCTCCCGCTACGTGCGGGTTCGACTGATTCGACCCTTCCTCGATGACCAGCTGCCTCGGGGCCGCGATGCCTCGACCAACGCTCGACTCGTCCTGCTCGCGACCGAACGATTCGACTCCGCGCGTCCGCTCTACCGGATCGAGGTCGACGAACGTCAGATCGTCCTCCACCCGGCCTGGTGGAGGTACCTCCAGCGGCACGCAGGAATTCTGCGTGGCTGGGCGTTGTGGCACTGGACGGTCTACATGCAGGCGCGCAATCCGGACGTCCCGGCGATCTCGACCAAGCTCGAGCCGCCGCTCGAGCGGGGAGGGCTGGCGGCGGCAAAGAAGTTCTGGACGGCGACGGCTGCGACGCTCCCCCTCGTGTGCCCGTACTCGACCGACGAGCTCGGCGACTTCGAGCTCGACCACTTCGTTCCCTGGTCCTTCGTCGCGCACGACCGGGCATGGAACCTCGTCCCGGCGACGCGTATCGCCAACAGCTCGAAGTCCGACCGTCTCCCGGACGTCCGCTACGTCCCAGCCGTCGCACGACTCCACGCGCGAGCGCTCTGGATGGCTCGGGAGCGGCTGCACCTCCGCGAGTGGCGCAAGCTCGTCGAGCCCTACGTCCTCGATCTTCACGCAGCTCCTACACTCCTCGAACACGACGTGGATCGCCGCGACGATCTGGAGGCCGGTCTGCTCAAGGCGTACGAGTCGTCGCTCCCGCCGCTCCTGGCGGTCGCCGCCAACCACGGGTTCTCGCCGGGTTGGAACTACGCGGCCGGATAGGTCACGGACGCGAGGCGCCCGCTCCGATGTCTGGCAGGGCAGCGGTCAGCAGTGCGGGTGCCGCGGTCTCGTCCTCACACGGCAGCGTCAGCTCCGGTCGCGCGAGCGCCGCGAGCCGTTGCGAATCCGTCAGCGTCGGCTGCTCGACGTCGTCGAGGTCGAGGAGCTCCTTCGCCTTGTCGAGGACCTCCTCCGGGGGGCCGAAGAGCGCGCGTGGCGTCGGGTCCGGCTTCGCGAGCGCCTCCCCTTCTTCGCCATCGCGTCCTCCCGCTTCCGTGGGTTGATGTGGTTGATGTGCCTACGTGAGCCCACATAGAGCACCGGTCTGACAAGGGGGCTGGCGGCGTACGGCCCGGGGCGGTCCCTCGACACGAAAGACGCTCCAGCGCCCCGCCCCGGCCGCCGCGCGCTACCCTGCCCGCCGTCCCCGGGAGAGACCCATGACCGAGCTCGAGCTGGCGAAGCTGCTGCAACGCTGCGTGCGTGGCGTGCTGCCGCCGGACGCGCCGGCCGAGGAGCTCGTCGCGCGCGGGCTGGCGGTGGCGCGGCCGGGGAAGGGCTGGGTGCTGACGCCGAGCGGACGCCTCGCGGCGGCGGAGGCGACGGCGGCGGCGAAGCGGGCCGCGGCCGAAGCGAAGGCCAGCCTCGCGGCAGCGGCGAAGAGCGCGAAGGCGGACGCGGCCGCAGCGAAGCGCGGCGAGAAGGCGCGGCTCGCGGCAGAGAAGACGCGCGTCGCGGCCGAGGCGCGCGCGCAGAAGGCGGCGGCGCGCCCGCGGCCGAAGTCGACGCCGGCGGCGCAGCTCGGGGCGCGCGTGGAGCAGCTCGAGGCGAAGGTCGACGCGCTCGCGACGCTCGTCGCGTCGATGCAGGCGCGGCTCTCGCCGAACGCCCCGGCGCTCGCCGTCGCGTCGCAGGCGGGGAGCCTCCTCGTCACGACACCAGCAGAGCTTCCTGCGGCGTCCCAGGCGCCGAGCCCCTCGGTCGTGTCTCCGGCAGAGCTCTCCGCGACGCTGCTCGCGCTCGTCCGCCGCCTCGACGCGACCCACCGGCTCGACGGCCTGGTCCCGCTCCCGCTGCTGCGCCGCGAGGCCGCGGCGCCCCGCGCCTCGTTCGACGCAGCCCTGCTCGCGCTCGAGCGCGAGGGCCGGCTGCAGCTCAAGACCACGAACGATCCCTCGCGCCAGCCCGACGCGGCGGACGGACTCGTGCAGCCCGGCCGCGGCCTGCTCTTCTTCGCGGTGCCGCGATGAACGCAAGCCAGCTCGCGCGGCTCGCGGCGCTCCCGGATCCCTTCGGCGTGGACGTCGTGCGATCGGGCCACGAGCTGCTCGCGGTCGACGTGCCGAGCCTGCACGCGGAGGTCGAGCAGCGGGTGCTCGCCGCGGTCGTCGACGCATCGAGCCGCCGGGCCGTCCTGCTGCTCCCCGTGCTCGGCAGCCCGGGCGAGGGCAAGACCCACCTGCTCGCGCGCCTCCGCCGCCGGCTGCACGCGGGGCTGCGCCAGCCGGCAGGGCCCGACGCGCTGCTCGCGATCATCCCGCCGGTGCGTGACGCGGAGACGCCGTGCCTGCACGTGCTGCGCGAGGCGTGCGCGTCCCTCTCGCAGCCCCTCGGCGTCGACGCGGATCGACAGGACGGCCCGCTCGCGCGCCTCCTGCAGGACTTCACGAGACGCGCCTGCGGCGGCTCGAACGATCCGCGCCTCCGGGCGCTGGCAGAGCTGCCCGGCCCCTCGACCTTCCTCGCGGCCGCGCAGGAGTCGTTCGACACCTTGCGTGGGCCGCTGCTCCTGCGGCTCGACGAGGCGCTGGAGCGCGATGCGCGCCTCGCGCCGGTGCTGGTCGCCGCGATCGATCCGGCGCCCGGTTCGCTCCGGGCGGCGACGCGCTGGCTGCAGGGGGGCACCGTCGCCGAAGCAGAGCGGGCGCGCCTCGAGCTGCCGCCGCCGATCGACGGTGAGCGCGAGGCGGGCGAGGTGCTGCTCGGGCTCGCGCGCCTCGGGCCGGCGCTGCTGCTCGGCCTCGATCAGCTCGAGGGCGCAGAGCTGCGCGGCGCCGACGTCCTGCCGGCGCTCTTCCAGGAGCTGGCAGCGCTGTACCAGGAGCCCGCGGCCCTCGTCGTGCTCGCCTGCTGCCAGACCGATGTGTGGCCCCGGCTGCGGGAGACGATGCCCGAGTACGTCCGCGATCGCTTCGCGTCGTCCGAGAAGCTGCGGCCCCCGACCGCCGACGAGGCCGTCGCGCTCGCGATCGGTCGGCTGCGACCGGTCCACGCGGGTGCAGGTGTGCAGGCGAGCGATCCGCTCGCGCCGCTCGACGAGCCCGAGCTGCGGGCGCTCGTGACCGGCGGCCACGTCTCTACCCCGCGGCACCTGCTGCGGGCGCTCTCTTCGCTCTGGAGCACGGCGCTGCGGACCCCGCCGCGCGCGCCGCCGAGCCCTCGCGCGCGGGCGGAGTCGCTGCTCGCCCGGAAGCGGGCCGAGCTCGAAGCGGAGCAGGGCGTCGATCCCGAGCTGCGCGCGGCGCGCATCGGCACCGCGCTGCGACGGGCGGGCGCGCTGCTGTGCGGGACGAGCGTGAACGGCACGACGATCCTCGAGGCGGGGCCGGCGCAGGTCTCGAAGCGCAGGAAGCCGGGCCTCGGCCTCTCGCTCGACCGCGCGGGCGCGCGACGGCGGCTCTATCTGGAGCTGCAGAACAGCACGAACGGCACCTCGGCGCTCTCCACGATCGAGCGGTGCGCGGAGGCCGTCGGGGTCGCGGGCTTCGATCGCGCGGTGGTGCTGCGACAGGAGGGGCTCGCGCTGCCGAAGGCCGCGCGGGCGCGGCTGGCGGACGCCTCGCACGTCTTCGTCGTCCCGATCCCGGCGGACGGCGCGCCTTCGCTGGTCGCGATCGACCGCCTGCTCGACGCCGCGCGAGACGCAGAGCTTCCGGACGAGATCTCGACCGCCGTCGCGGCTGCGGGCGCGGCGGCCGATCCGCTGGTGGGGGCGCTCCTCGAGGCCGCGTTCCGGGACGCGGCGCAGCCGCCGCCGACGGACCGCGCCGAGCGGGCCCGGATCGCGGGACGGGTGCTCGATCACCTCGATGGAAAGCGCTCGCTCGCCTCGGAGCGGCAGCTCTCGCTGCTGCTGGGCGTGGAGCCCGCGGTGATCGCGGACGTCCTGGACGAATTGGTCGAGAGCGGCGAGGTCGAGCTCGCGCGGGATCGCGACGACGCGCGCGTGGTGCTCGCGCGGCCCGCGCCGCGGACGGAGGGCTGAGGTGGGGAGCGTCGCCGTCACCTCGCTCGCGCTCGTCGCCCGCTGCGAGCGCCAGGCAAAGCTGCACGCGGACGGCGTGCCGGTCGGCCTGCGTGGCGACGTCGACCGGACCTTCGGCCGGCTCGTGCATGCTTCGCTCGCCGCGGCCGTCGACGAGCTCCCGATCCACGCGGGCGCCGGCCGCCAGCGCCCCGAGGTCCTGCAGCGCCGCGCCTACGAGGCGCTCTGGCGGGCCGCGTTTCCCTCGCTGTTGCGCGAGCTCGGCGGCTCGACGGCGGAGGCGCTCCAGCGCGTGGACGGTGTGTTGCGCGCGCTCTCCGTGCTGCTCGGCGCGCTCGCGGGACGAGGGCGACCGTCGCTGCAGGCGGAGGTGCCGGTCGCGCTCGAGCTCGACGGGCTGGGCGTCGGCGGCGCGCTCGATCTGCTGTGCGAGGGCGAGGAGACCCGGTTCGCGCTCGAGCTGAAGACCTTCCCGGCCGCGCCGCCGGATCCGGCCGCGATCGCGCAGCTCGGGCTGTATGGGCTGGCGCTCGCGGCGCGGGGCGGGCTCGTGCCGGCGCTGCTGCACGTCACGGCGGACGAGCTCGCGCTGGTGCGTCCTCCACCGATGCGTCGCGAGGGCGCCCAGGCGCTAGCGGGGCGCTGGCTCGCGCTCGAGGCAGGCGCGCTCCCGGCGCGCGCGGAGGCCGCGACGTGTGTCCGCTGCACGGCGCAGGCGGCCTGCTGGGCCCGGTGGGGGCGGACGATCGGGGAGGACGCGGAGCCGACGTCGAAGCCGCTGCGACGTGCGCCGCCGGGCGAGCAGGCCCCGTCACGCGCGAAGAGCCTGACGATCGGCGCGGACCGGACCGGCGCGCCGATTCAGCTGCCCGTCGAAGATCTCCGGCGCCACGTGGCGATCTTCGGCCAGAGCGGCTCCGGCAAGACGCACCTCGCCCGCGTGCTGATCGAGGAGGCGCTCGCGGCCGGTCTGCCGGCGCTCGTGCTCGACATCGCCGGCGACCTCGCGCCGCTCGGGCAGCAGGCGCGCGCGGGCGTCGAGGCGCGGGTGCTGACGCCGGGCTCCGGCGGGCTCTCGCTGGATCCGCTGACCCTGCCGTCCCCCGCGCTGGATGCGCAGAGCTTCCTGCGCGCCACCCACGCGGTCGCGCTCGCGGTCGCGGGGCTCGCGCGGCCGACGAAGGCGCTCCGAGAGGGAGCGGTGGCGGCGCTCGAGCGACTCCTGACGGACGCGGCGCGAAGCGGGCGCGCGCCGCGCCTCGCGGAGCTCGCGGACGAGCTCGCCGGGGAGCGGGAGCTGCTCTCCCGCGCGCAGGCCGAGGGGCTCGCGCGGCGGCTGCGCAGTCGCACGATCGGCGAGGCCGGCGCGTTGTGGGCCGGCGGCGCGGGGCTCTCGATCGACGAGCTCGTCACGCCCCGGACCGCCGGCGCCGTCCCCTGCACGGTGCTCGCGCTGCACGAGCTGCCCGACGATCTGCGCCACGACGCGATCGCGGTCGTCCTGTCGCGCCTCTATGGCTGGATGATGTCTGCGCCGCAGGCGCCGGCCGCGCGGCTGCTGCTGTTCGTGGATGAGGCCGGTCGCCTCCTGCCGCCGGAGAACAAGCCTCACCCGCCGGGCCGGGACGTGCTGCTCGCCCTGCTGCAGGAGGGTCGAAAGTATGGCGTCTGCGTGGTGCTCGCGGCGCAGAGCTTCTCTTCCGTGGACTACAAGGCGTTCGATCAGGCGAGCACACGCCTCGTCGGACGCATGGCCGCCGCGCAGAACCGCGCGAAGCTGCGGGAGTGGATGGGCGGCCGGCTCCCGCCCGAGCTGCTCGCGGAGGTCGGGGGCCTGCGGCATGAGTTCCTGATCGACGCGCCGGATCGCTTCGATCAGGTGCGTACGGTGCGGGCGCGGGCGGTCCGGGCGTAGGCGTTCACCTCCCGGCGATCGGCCCCAGCAGCGCCTTGAGCGCGTCGAGCGCCAGGATCAGCTGCGCGGCGGCCTGCGGATCTGCCTCGATCACCACGCGACCGTCGGGGCGTCGCTCGATCGTGATGCCCGGCGGCGGTGCGGCGGGCGCGGCTGGGATCGCGTCGGCCGCAGGCTCCGCGGCGAGCAGGGCCGCCGGCTCCTCGATCGGCTCTTCGGTCGGCTTGGGCAGCTTCGCCGGCGCGAGGCGGCGCATGGTGTCCAGGAACGAGCCCGACCGCTCGAAGCGCAGCTCGTCGCTGCTGCCGTCGAACAACCCGTCGAAGAGCGCCTTCTTGTCTCCGACGAGGCCGGCGATCTTCGCCTCGATGCCTGTCACGGAGACGAGCGCGAAGACGTCGACCGGCGAGGTCTGGCCGTGCCGATGGATGCGGGCGGAGCGCTGCTCGAGCACGGCCGGGTTCCACGGCAGCTCGAGGTGGATGCAGGCGGTGGCCGCCCGCTGGAGGTTCAGGCCCACGCCGCCGGCGTCGGTCGCGAAGAAGATGGCTGCCGCCGGGTCGTCGTGGAAGTCGACGACGTTCTGCGTCCGGCGTTTGCTGCCCTCGTCGCCCGTGAAGAAGACGGCGCGCCGACCCGCGTCCGCGAGGAGATCCTGCGTCGCCCAAGCGGCGAGCTTGAGCATGCGCTTCCACTGGCTGAAGATGACCACCTTGCGGCCCTGCGTCACGACGAGCTGCGAGACGAGCTCGCGCAGCTCGGAGAGCTTGGGCGCGAAGAGGCCGTGCAGCTGTGCGTCGGTCGGGCGGGTCGTCGGGGCGAGCGAGGGCCAGAGCTCGGTGAAGTCGCGCTGCGCGAGCCCGTTGCAGATGACGCGCTGCTGCGCCATCAGCGTCATCAGACGCAGAAACTCCGGCTGGGAGAGCGGGCGGTGCTGCGAGCGCGCGAGGAGCTGGAGGATCGGCGGGTCGAGCTCGTCGTGCTCGGCCTGCTGCTCGGGCGTGAGCGCGACGGGCACGCGTGTGTCGGTGCGCGACGGGAGCTGCGCGAGCACGTCGCGGCGCAGGCGGCGCAGCATCCACGGCGCGAGGCGCGCGCGGAGCACGTCGAGGTTGCGGGCGCCGACGATCTCCCGGCCGCCGTCGGCGCGGACCGCGTGCCAGGCGGGCAGCCGCCACGAGGGCGCGAGCGCGTCGGAGTCGAGGAACTCGAGCAGGGACGCGAGCTCCGTGAGCCGGTTCTCGAGCGGCGTGCCGCTGAGCACGAGCCGGAAGGGCGCCCGCAGCCGCTTCACCTCGCGGGCCGTACGGGTCTCCCAATTCTTGATGCGCTGCGCCTCGTCGAGCACGACGAGCTCGGCGCCGAAGCCCTGCAGCGCGTCGATGTCGCGGAGCACCTGCTCGTATCCCACGACGAGCGCGCCCCGGGCGCGGCTCGCATACAGTTTTGCGCGGGCCTCGGGCGGGCCCTCGACGACGGTGACCGGCTCGTCGGAGAAGAGCGCCCACTCGCTCGCCCACTGCCCCTTGAGCGCGGTCGGGCAGACGATGACCACGCGCGTCGCGAGGCCCGTGTGCAGCAGCGCGTGCGAGCAGGCGATCGCCTGCGCCGTCTTGCCGAGACCCATGTCGTCGGCGAGCAGCAGGCGGCCGGCCGACCAGAAGCGCGCGACGCCTTCGCGCTGGTAGGGGAAGAGCGGGCGGCGGAGCTTCTTGAGCGCGC
>CAYHCR010000060.1:0-10018 GCA_964354895.1 uncultured Myxococcales bacterium
GCTCGAGAGCGAGCTCTACGGCCACGAGCGCGGCGCCTTCACCGGCGCGGACCAGCGCCGGCGCGGCCGCTTCGAGCAGGCGCACGGCGGCACGCTCCTGCTCGACGAGATCGGGGAGCTGCCGCTCGAGCAGCAGGCCAAATTCCTGCGCGCGCTGCAGGAGCGCAGCGTCGATCGCGTCGGGGGCGAGCGGCCCGTCGCGGTGGACGTCCGGCTCGTCGCGGCGACGAACGCCGATCTGCCGAAGCTCGTCGCGCAGGGGCGCTTCCGACCCGATCTCTACTACCGCCTCTCCGTGCTCGTCATTCGCCTGCCGCCCCTGCGCGCGCGGCCCGAAGACCTGCTCCCGATCGCGACGCACCTGTGCGCGCGCCACGGGGGAAAGCTCCGCGGCTGCGACGTGGTGCTCGGCGCCGGCGCCGAAGGGGCGCTGCGGGCGCATGACTTCCCGGGCAACGTGCGCGAGCTCGAGAGCGTGCTGCAGCGCGCCCTGCTCGCCGGCCGCGGCCCGATCGTGACGGCCGCAGAGCTGTCCGGCGCGATCCTCGCCGCCGGCCCGGGCGCTGCGCCGTCGGCGCCGATCTCGTTCGAGGAGACGCTGGTGCGGCTCCTGCCTGCGCGGACCGCGAACCTTCCCTCGGGCGCGGTCCACCAGAGCCTCTTCGCCGAGCTCGAGCGGGCGCTCTACCGGGTCGCGCTCGAGCGCTTCGACGGCAACCAGCTCCAGGCGGCCCGCTGGCTCGGGATCCACCGCAACACGCTGCACACGCGGCTCGGCGCGCTCGGCGGGGTCGCAAAGGATGCACCCGACGGCGATTGACCCCCCGGTGACGCGGGCGTAGAGAGGCCCCGCTTTTCAGCCCGAAAGGGGTCCGTCCGTGCGTGCCACCCGCCTCCTCCCCGCGGTCGGTCTCGTGATGGCGCTGTCGGCCTGCGAGTCCGATCCGAACCTGCCCGAGACCTGGGTCGCGCAGCTCTCCTCGAAGGTGAAGAAGGAGAAGCTGACCGCGATCGAGCGGCTCCGGAAGCTCTGTGACGGCAAGGACGACGCCTGTCGCAGCAACCGCAACGCGAAGGCCGTCGGCCCCGTCTCGGCGATGCTCAAGGAGGGCGGAGAGATCCGCACCGACGCGGCCCGCACGCTCGGCGCCTTCGGAGATCCGTCGGCGGTCCCCGCGCTGATCGACGCCATCGACATGGGCGTCGGCGCCGGCCAGGACCCGGCGAGCAAGGAGATCAACGAGGGCAACAAGGAGATCGCGCGCTCGCTGGCGTCGCTCGGCGACAAGAGCGCGGTCAAGCCGCTCGCGGATCTCGCGACGCGCAGCCGGGACAACTTCGCGAAGGTCGCGGCGATCGAGGCGCTCGGCGCGCTGAAGGATCCCAAGGCCGTCGAGCCGCTGATGAAGATCGCGACCGACGAGAGCATCGAGCCGTTCGCGAACAAGAAGGCGATCCTCGCGCTCGGCGAGATCGGAGATCCGGCCGCGACGCCGGCGATCGTGCGGATGCTCTTCCACGAGCGCAAAGGTCTCTCGTTCTACCCGGAGAGCAGCTTTGCCGCGTACCAGATCGGCCCGACGGCGACGCCGCCGATCCTCACCGTGCTCGAGGGCAAGGACGAGGAGCTCAAGAAGTGGGCGGACGAGCACGACATCTTCCACGAGGCGCTGATCGCGAAGGCCTCGCAGGTGCTCGGCGATCTCGGCGAGCCCAAGGCGATCCCGATCCTGCGCAAGCTGCTCACGTACAAGGCGCCGGACGCGCTGCGCGAGCTCATCGTGCGGATGCAGGCCGTCGAGGCGCTCGGCCGGATGCGCGCAAAGGAAGCGGCGCCGGAGATCGCCAAGCTGCTCACCGAGGAGGAGGCGAACCTGCGCGGGGTCTACACCCGCGCGCTCGTCTCGATCGGCGACACCAGCGTGCAGCCCGCGCTCTTCGCCTGCGCGAAGAAGGGCGACCCGATGGACAAGCGGGCCCAGGCGCGGGAGGCCTGCTACCTCGGCCTGAGCCAGCTCGGCGACGAGAAGGCGCTCGCGCAGTGGGAGGCGTGGGACAAGGAGGAGCCGAAGGTCTCCGTCGACGCATGCATGAAGGAGATGGAGTACGAGGGCGCGGAGGGCAAGGTGCAGGCGCAGGCGCACTGCGACGCGCTCGGCGCGAACGTCAAGAAGCTGCTGGAGCTCCACAAGCCGCGGCTGCTCGCGTACGGCGCGTGCAGGCAGGACCGTGTGTGCTGGGAGGGCAAGCTCAAGGACCCGGAGCCCAAGGTCCGCGAGCGCGCCGCCAGCGAGCTCGGACGCATGGGTGATCCCGCCGCGCTGCCCGCGCTCGCGCACTCGATGAAGGAGACGGATCTCAACGCCCGCTACGCCGCCGTCATCGCCGGCCACTGGGTCGTCGATCGCGGCCCCGAGGGCGTGAAGGCCGGCAAGGCGCTCCTCGCCGACTGGGACAAGCAGATCGAAGAGGAGAAGGGCAAGGTCCACTACGTGAAGATCAACGAGGACCTCAAGCGGCTCGTCGTGAAGATCCGCCGACTCGATAAGTGATGCGGTAGCCGCAGCGCGCCGCACCAGGAGGGCCGGCCCGGCGCGCGGGGCCGGCCCTTCTTGCGTGTGGGGGCGGGTGGGCTCGACCGGCCGGTAGAATCCGGGCGTGCCGTCCGCGCATCGGCTGCGCGGTCGGAAGTTGCGCTGCTTGACTCCGGACGCAGGACGGACTACTTCACGCACAACTTCACCGGAGAGTGGCGCGATGAATACCCCCCCCCCATTCGGCAAAACTGATCAACCTGTCTATCTGTCTCGCCAGCCTCTGGTACGGCTGCGGTGACGCACCGGACGAGCGTCTTCCCGAGGCGCCGGGCGCACCTTCGGTCACGACGACGGTCGACGCGGGGATGTACGGGCAGTTCGTTCACGACTCGGAGCTCGGCACCGCGCAGAACCTCATCGACCTCGATCAGCTCGCAGGGACGGTCGCAGACCTGGAGATCGACTTCCCGACCGCGGGCGGATGGGGGTGCTCCTCGGTCCTCATCACCCGCCGGCACCTGCTGACCGCCGGGCACTGCGTCACGAAGAACGCAGCGGCCCTTCCGTTTCAGGCCGAGGCGCCCTCGTCGATCGAGGCGAAATTCGCCCAGAACCGCGGCGAATCATTCTCGGGGACGCTGATCGCCGCGATGGGGCACGGGCAGGCGCGGGACCTGGCCTTGATCCTGCTCGATCGTCCGGTCCCAGTGAGCCTGGTCGGCGAGGTCCCGCCCGTCTTCAGCGGCGACTGGGCGGGCCAGCAGATGCTCGGACGAGTCAGCGCGGGCGCAGCGGGTCGGCCAGCGCAGGCCGTCGGCTACGGTTCCACCACGCGGCACGAGCCGTGTGGCGAGGCGCTCGCACCTCCGTGTGGTTCCGGCACGCGGCGCCGAGGCTCCATCAGAGGGGTGCAGCTCGTCGCCCAGCGGTGCGGAGTCATCGACCCTTCGGGCTGTGTCGCCGGGACCGTGCTCCTGGACGAGAGCAGCGAGGCGTGGGAGACGCGGATCGCGCCGGGAGACTCAGGCGGTCCGCTCTTCGCGTGGGACCGAGTCCTCGGCTCGTACGTCGTCGTGGGAATCGCCTCGAATCACACGAACGAATGGTGGCTCGGCGACGCCGAGCAGAGCTGGGCGACCACCTTCAATGCGGACTCCTGGTCGAACGGTGACTTCGTGCGGCAGGTCTTCTCGAACCCGGACGGCGACGAGATCGACGAAGCGATCGACAACTGCCCTGCGCCGATCTGCACCGCGCTCGGCTGGCGGGACGACGAGTGCGGCAACCCCGGCCAGGAGGACGCGGACGGCGACGGGCTCGGCGACGAGTGTGACCTATGCCCGCAGGCGATCTGTGACGAGATCGCGAACCTCAATCCCGGAATCGCCGGACGTTTCACCTGCCAGACCATGATGCAGGCGGACCTGGACGGCGACCGCATCGGCGACAGCTGCGATCTGTGTCCCTCCACGCCCGGCGTCCTCGCCGAAGGCAAGCAGGGCGACGCGGACGGCGACCTCGTCGGAGACGCTTGTGACGCTTGTCCGAAGCGACTTTCGCCCTTTGCGCGCTGCACAGAGGACGAGGAGTGCGGCATCTCGGGCCGCTGCCTGATCGTCCCGGAGCAGGCGAATGGCGGCCACTGCGCCGCGGAGGAGGACTCGGACTTCGACGCGGTGCCCGACGCCTGCGACTCGTGCCCGAACAGGTGGAGGGCCGACCAGACGAACAGCAACGTCCACCTTGAGCAGGCGCTGCGCGCGTCGACGGCCGGCCACCCGGACCTCGAGCTGGGAGACGCCTGCGACCCGGTGCCGCTGTTGCGGGTGGAGGATCCGGCGCCGAAGGTGATGTGGCCCTCGATCTACGTGCAGGGAGACGGCGTGATCGGGCCGGAGGAGGAGCTTCCGCTCGTGGGCAGCTCGTGGGTCGGGGACGACGGGGTGGCTGGAGCGCCGGTGAACCGTACGTATGAGGTCGCGTTCCGGCATTGTGATTGTGTCGAGCCGGACAGCGGCGACAGGCTCCCGCTCGATACGTGCGCCACGCATCTTCGCCTGTGCGATCCAATCGGAGTCCTCAACTCGCAGAGTCGTTTCAAGGAGGTGACCGTCCGCGACGCAGTCGGCGACAAGCTCGGCTCGAGCGGTGGCGACGCGCAGGGATTCGTCGAGTCTTCCGCCGGCAGCACCCACCGCTATGTGTGGGAGCACTTCACCGATGTGCACGCTGGTGGCGTCGTCAGCCATCCGGCAACGCGCGACGGTCACTCGGAGAAGACGACCTACGGGGTCATCGCCTCGTTCATCCCTCGAACGTCGTGGAACACCAGCACGCGTGACAACAGCTACGAGCTGCGCACGATGCTGCGCCTCGTCACGACGCCGTTCATGCGGGTGCGCCGCGATCCACTGGATGGCCTCGCCGAGCCCGCGGGTCGCTGCTTCACGCCGAACTGCGGCCGCCACCTGCGCCCGTGGGAAGGCCTCGTCGAGCCGGAGGAGCTGCGAAGCCTGATCGCGCAACCCGCGATGCTGCTGGCCCAGGAGGAATCGCCGGAGAAGCTCGGCCTGCTGCTCGGCGAGGCGTGGGAGAACGTCGCCTCGTCCACGACGCCCGAGCTCGCAGGCGTGCTCGCGGAGCCGACGAAGCACTGGGCCTGGGTGACGCCCGTCGAGACGCAGGCCTCGCTCGCGGCCCGGGAGCACGAAGGCGTCGCCGCGCTCGTGCCGGTCGAGGGTGGCCCGGACGCACGCGCCCTCCTCGTCGTGAGCCACAAGGGCACGCTGCAGCTCGACGGTGAGCCGGGTGCGCGGACACCTCTGGATCCGGACCTCCCGCCGGAGGCGGCAGTCCAGGTGCCGCAGGACGGCCGGGTCGTCTACTCGGCGTCGCGCGGTCTGATGTTCGTCGCTGGTGGCGCGAGCGAGTCGGGTCGTTTCGGTCGCGAAACGATCCGGAGGTTCTCGTTCTCGACCGGTGTGTGGGAGCCCGTCGTGGGCACATTCGACCATCGGCCCGAGCGCGCGGTGATCGGGCTCGCGTTCGATGCACCCCGAAACCTCCTCTATGTGCTCGACGTCGCGGAGCGCCCGATCGCGTCGGGCGCGCTGGAGGAACGGGCGCGCCTGGTCGGCTACGATCTCTCGGCCGGCAAGTCCCGCGAACTCTGGTCTACGCTTCATACGGGAGCGAGCCAGTTCACTTCGCTCACCGTCGACCAGGAAGGGATGCTGGTCCTCGTCGCAGCGCAGAGCAGCGTCTACACCGCGTGGCGGATTGACCCGAGCGGCGAGAAGGCCAGCTTCCTCGGTCGGGCCATCAGGACCGGAACGGTGCTCGACGAGCCGCTGCTCGGCTGGAACGAGCTCGTCGTCCCCATCCGCAGCGCGGCGGGGATCTTCTACGACGAGCTGCGCGCGTCGGCTTTCGACATGGGTCCGGCGCCGGCGGCCTTGTGACGCGGCTACACATGTATTTGACGCTCGCCTGCAGCCTCGTGCTGCAGGCCTGCGCCAGCGCGTGCGACCGCGGCGGAAGCGGGCCGGACGATCCGGTTCATCCGGTCGGCGGCGGTGGCGGAACGGCGGGGCATGGCGGGGGCGGCAGCGGAGGAATTGGCGCGGGTGGAGTCGGAGGAGTTGGCGGTGATGGTGGTCACGCAGGAGCCGGCGGTGCGCTCGGATGGCTCATTGGCAACGCGGGCTGGACAGCAGTTGCTGGCTCCGAGAAGGTCTCCTCACTCTGCACTGTAGAGGAGATCGACCAGCCTCGCCTCCGCTATCCGCGGTTGTCGTTCGATCGACCTTGCGGCGGTGGATGCAATCGCGCCGACGTCGTCCAGGGCTTCGGGACCTTCACCTCTGGCTGGGCACTGAGCACGACGCGGTTGACCGACGGCTCGGTCGCCCCGCTCCTCTCCACCAGTCATCGGCCGGCCGAGGAAATTCTATGGAGCGTGCGGAGGCTCATTCGGTTGTCGGATGGAGACTCGATTGGCGCCTTCCGATACCACCGGACGGCAGGGCAAGTTGGGGGATGCTCCAAGCTGGTCGCGGGTGAATCGCCCCTTCTGTCGGGACTCGCGGGCGGTGACGCGGAGACCGGCGGAGTGGGAATCGCGATTCGGTCGCCGGACGATCGAAGCTGGCGATGGCCGGTTCTCTGGAGCGCCTTCGGTTCACTCGACGATTACTGCCGCGCTTTCGACATCGAAAGCCTCCCTGCACTCGTGCAGCACTGCGGGACCGTATACATCGAAGACCGCGGCGCCGGGACGCCGCGCGTGGACCTGAACCAGAGCAACGTGCGCACCGGCGCCGGCGAGCGCGAGCTGGGCGTCTGGACGATCGCGGCCGAGGGACCGACCTCGCGGCTCATGGGCTGGACGCGTGGGAGCGGCGTCGTGCAGCTCAGCGACGCGATCCCCGGCGACTCGTGCGGCGTGGCGCTGAGCGCAACGAGGATCGCAGGTCTCTCCGGGCGGACGGGCTCGGGGATCAATGGCTGCGGCGGGACGTGGGAGGAGCCGCGATTCTATTGGATGGACCGGCGCGCAGGTCCCACGGCAGGCCCCGTCTCGTCGAGCGGCGTCCTTTGGCCGGAGCCGGTCGACATCTCCAAGGTCGTGACGTGGGGCGACTTCATCGCGGCGGAGCTCGGCCGGCCGGATCCACCGGGCGAATTCAACGTCGGCCCGATGCTCCTCGTCTACCGAATCTCCGACGGACAGCTGCGCAGGCTGGAGCCGCGCGCGGAGCACCGCTTCGGCTCGGACGGGATCACGCTGACGGACGAACACCTCTACGTGGTGGAGACACCCCGGGACGTGAACGACGAGTTCCTTCGCGAGCTGACCCGCTACGACCTCTCCGCGTTCGAGCAGCTCGGCACGCGGCTGTAGCACCCGCGCGCCGCACCAGGAGGGCCGGCCCGGCGCACGCGGGGCCGGCCCTTCGTGCGTCTGGGGAGGAGGGGTTGGATCTGCGCGACGAAGCGTGCGTCTCCCGCAGGCGCTGGGTCAGCGCCCGCCGAACTGTCGCGCGCGCGCGCAGCCCTCGTTCACGCCGAGCGCGCAGGCGCGCTTCGCGTCGAGGACCGCCTCGTCCCGGCGGCCGAGCGAGAGCAGCGCGCCGCCTCGCTCGAGGTGGGCGCCGCCGTGCTCCGGGTTGCGGGTGAGGAACGCGTCCCAGATCGGCAGGACCTCCGTGCGGCGGCCGGCCCGCGCGAGCGCGTAGTCGAGCTGCTGCTGCGCGCGAAAATCGTCCGGCGCCGCCGCGGCCTTCGCCCGCAGGGCCTCGATGCCGCCCGGCGTCTGCCCGCCCGGCGCTCCCCCTTCGACCTCCGTGACGCGCCAGTGCTGCACCGTCCGGTCGGTCGGCGCGAGCTCCGAGGCGAGCGCGATCACCCGCGCCTGGTCCTGCGCGCGCCCCTCCTTGCGCGCGCCGGTCGCGACGAAGAGCAGCCCCTGCACGATCTCGGCGTGCAGCTTTGCGACGCCCGACGCGGTCGGCTCCAGCCGCAGCGCCGCGAGCAGCTCGCGGCCGGCCTCCTCGTAGCGTTTGAGCGCGCGCAGCGTGTGGGCGCGCTGCACGCGAGGGGAGGGGTGGTTGGGCCGCAGCCGCACCGCGCGATCCAGATCGGGCAGGCCGGCCTCCGCGCGTTCGGCGCGGCGCAACAGGTAGCCCCGCCGCATGAGGAACTCCCAGTGCTCGCCGATCGCGCACGCGGCCTCCACCGCCGCGAGCGCCTCCGGGAGCCGCCCGGCCCGGTCCAGCGTCATCGCGCGATCGAGCTCGACGTAGCCGCGCAGCAGCCGCAGCCGCGGGTTTCGATCGACCGGCGCCTCCTTCACCACGCGCAACATCGCCTCGACGCTCCCGCCCCAGCGCGGCTGCAGCGCCTGCAGCGCGCTCACCCGCACGAGGAACGACGTCGGGAAGCTCTGCAGTGAGACGCCGAGGCGGGCCTCGACCTCGCCCTCCCCGGCGCGGGCGATCGCGAGCAGCCCCCGGTGCGCGCCGATCGACCGCGGTGCAAGCACGAGCGCCCCCTCGAGATCGACGCGCGCAGCTGCGTGGGCGTCCCGCATCGCGGCGAGATCTGCTTCGGGGGTCTCGATCAGCGCGCGTTCGCCCCGCCGCGCGAAGCCCAGCGCGCGCAGGTGATGGCCGCGCGCGGCGAGCGGCGCGAAGGAGGCCGGCGAAGCCGCGACCCAGGCGTCCAGCAGCGGACGGAGCTCCTCCTCCGCGCTGCCGAACGCCTCGACCGAGTCGACCGCCGCGTACTCACGCCGCGGATCCTGCTCGAACGCCGCCTGCAGCTCCTCGATCCAACGCGTGAGCGCCTCGAAGCGTCGGCCATGCAACGCGGCCCGCAGGCCGACACCGTCGACGAAGCGACGCGGGTATCCGTCCGCGTCGAGGCCCTCGTCCCCGAGGAGAGGGAGCTCGGTGGGGACGGGGCCCGGCGCTACGGCGAGCACCCCGCGCTCCCGCAGCGCCCTCGCGTCGTCGACCGCCGGGCGGTCCTCGGCGCCGTCCCGGCAGCCTGCGAGCACCAGCAACAGCCCCAGCACCCGGCCCCGTCGATCGAGCTGTCGCACCGCGCCTCCCGCAAGCTGGCAAACGTGTACGAAGTCCGTTGAGCGCCCCCTCCCGCCGCGAAGGAGGCGCTCGTGGGTCAGCGCGTCACGGCGCAGTGCCCGTCACGCAGAGCGCGTTCGAGCGGAGGTTCGTGTCGTCGTAGAGCCGGACGGCGCCGTCGACGATCGTCGAGACCTCGTCGAAGCACATGTAGAAGGTCGCGGTGGCGTTGCGCACGTCGGGCGCGTCGATGTCGAAGACGAAGAGCTCGGAGCCATCGTCCTCCACGAAGAACGTCTTCGAGTAGAGCGCGCCGAGCGTCGCGGGCACGTTCCCGTCGGGGTCGAAGTACGAGAAGCTCCACCCGCACACATTCCCGTTATTGACGCACACGCCAGGGTCCTTCCGGCAGCTCTCGACCGCGGGCCCGAGATCGAGCTGCAGCGGAGAAAAGATCAGCGGGCCCGAGGCGTCCATCGGCGCCGCCGCGAGCGCAGCCGCGCAGTCGTTGCCCGCGCTGCCCGGCATCGCGTCGTAACAGAGCGAGTCGGAGGCGCAGTAGCCGCCGAGCGCATAACAGTCCTCCACGGAGGCGCAGCTCGGCCGGCAGTCGCCGTTGGCGTCGAGGGCTTCCCCGGGCGGGCAGGGCCCGGGGCCGCCGCAGATGACCTCGCAGCTCCCCGTCTGGAACTCGCCGCAGGTCGAGCCGAGCAGGCACTCGATGCAGGCGGCCACCTCGACCGGCCGCTGCGCGAGATCTGCCTCGCAATTCAGGACGCACTCGGCGGCGTCGCCACCACCCGAGCAGCCGACGAGGTAGTCGCAGACGTCGGGGCAGCTCGGGCCGGCCATGCCGCCCGCGCCGCCCGTGGCCATGCCGCCCGCGCCGCCCGTGGC
>CAYHCR010000061.1:0-3488 GCA_964354895.1 uncultured Myxococcales bacterium
GTCGCGCGAGCGGGGACCTCGACGGCGCTGAGGAGATCATCCTCTGGACGACCCGATTTGCCGGAGAGCGCGGCCAGGTCCTGCTCGTCGCGGCCGCGAGGGTGCAGCTGGCCATGCTCGCCCTGATCCGAAATGAGCAGAAGCGCGTGCAGGAGGAGGTCGTAGCGGCCGAGCTCGCCCTGGCGCACGCCCCGCGGCACACGATGTGGTTGCAGATCGGCGTGCTGAGGGCCTGGCTCGCCGCGGAAGACGGCGACGAGCGCAGCTGCAGGGCCTGGTTCGCGGTCGCCCGGGAGCGCGGACTCCACACCTCACAGAGCCCCGACCTGCACCTGCCGGTGCAACGCCTGGTCGCCGCGTGTGAGCGCCGGGGGTGGGCCAACATCGCGAAGAAGGCATCCGAGCGGGTCTGGCGCGTCTCGGCGGGCGAGGTCGAGGTCGAAGAAGACACCGAGGACCGGGGCTGATCATGAAAACGACCCAGCGGGGTCGCCCTCAGACGCGACGGGCCGTCTTCGGCCCGGAGTCGGCTGAGGGACTTCGGGTTCGCCCCAGCGAACCCGAAGCCCCGCTGGCGGGGGGTAGGCCGGCCCCAAGGCCGGCCGTAGGGGTGCGGAGCACCCCCTGTACAAGGACGTAGATCCACGATTGACCAGGCCGAATCGCTCATCGCCACCGGAGTGGTTTCTGATTAGTCCGAGTGAATGAACGCAGTCGTCATGAACGCCGAGTGGTCTCCTCGACCCGGCTACACCCTGTCCGAACGCGAACGCACCTCCGGAAAAGCGACCATGGCGTCGCAGGTCTACCGGCGACCGGTCTTCCAGTGGGAGTCCGTGCCTGACCCCTCTCCTGCCCGGGATGAGGTGCTGCTGGCCGTCAAGGCGTGCGGGGTCTGCGGCTCCGACACGCACTGCTACGAGAGCGACGACGACGGATACATCCTCTTCTCAGGCCCGGTCCGGATGCCCTGCATCTGCGGCCATGAATACACGGGAGAGGTGCTTGAGGTCGGGCCGGACGTGCGGTTCCTCAAGCCCGGGGACCTGGTCGCCGCGGAGGGGATGCTCAACTGCGGTGTGTGCGAGGCCTGCCGCATCGGCCGACCGAACCAGTGCCCACACCTCGAGATGGTCGGCTTCTCGGCCCCTGGCGCCTATGCGCCGCTGATGGCCTCGAAAGAGCGTTTCTTGTGGAAGATCAACGGCCTCGCAGAGCGTTTCGGCTCGGCTCAGCTCGGTTGTGAGATCGGGGCGCTGGTCGAGCCGATCGCGTGTTCGTACAACGGCATGTTCGTGTCCGCGGGCGGGATGGCGCCGGGCAGTCCTGCGGCCTCCGCGAACGTGCGCACGTTCGTCAGGAAGAAGCCGGCGTACTTGAAGTACGCGAGCAGCGAGAGGTTCGTGCCGAGGCTCAGCGCCAGAAAAGCATTGCGGACGCGGCGATCCTTCGAGGCGTGGATGCGCAGCGCGGCCACGTAGTCGACGCCCGTCGTGAAGAGCACGAGCAGCAGGAACGCAGGGCTCCACGACATGTAGAAGAACGCGCTCGCCAGCAGCAGCAGCAGGTTGCGCGCGAGTCGGTAGCGCACGATCGCCCAGCGCGCCACGAAGAGCACGAGCAGGAAGATCACGAAGCGCGGCTCGTGGAACATCATCGCGCGGCGCTCCCCGTCGCGACCGGCCGCGACGCGACGAGATCCTCGAAGAGCAGATCCCCCAGCCGCCGGTAGCCGTTGGCGCGAAGGTGCACGTGGTCCTCGTGGCCGAGGCCGCGCTTCACGAAGAGCTCCATCGAGCCCTCGCCGCCCATCGCGGTGCGCGCGTCCCAGAACGAGCAGCCCTCCCGCGCGGCGATCTCGCGCTGCAGGCCGGCGATCCACGGGAGGTGTTCGCTCGGGTGGAGCGCGCCGCCGCGCTCGCGCCACGTGTCGGGCGGCCCGAGCACGAGGCAGCTGCCGTCGCGGGCGCCGGCGCGGGCGCGGCGGACGAGCTTCGTGAAGTCGTCGCGGAAGAGCGCGGGGTCGAACCACGCGGCCTGCGACTCGTTGGCGCCGATCGCGATCACGACGAGCGCGGGGCGCAGCCGGGAGAGCTGCGCGACGAAGAGCTCGGGCTCGAGCGACACCAGATCGGCCGCAGTCGCGCCCGAGAGCCCGAGCGCCTCCACCGTCGTGCCCGGCGTCTCGTTGCGCAGCGCCACGCCGAGCAGGCTCACCGTCGCGTCGCCCGCGGGGTGCAGCTCGAGCCCGCCGTCGAGGACCGCCAGCGTCGCCCAGCCCAGCGGGGAGCCGAGCGGGGCGTCGCCGGCCGTGCGCGTGTCGATCGCCTGCGACTCCGCGCCCGGGGCGCCGGCGAAGAGCACGCCACCCGCTGGGTCGACGCGCCACTGGAGCTCGGCGGAGGAGGCCGCGCCGACGGGCCCGACGGCGGGGAGCGCCAGGATCGCGTCGGTGGGGAGCGCGCCGGCGCTGCGCAGGCCGCCGGCGCCGAACGGGCCGCCGACGCCGAGCGCGTTCTCGGTGTGAAAGCCGCTGACACGCAGCGTGATGTCCTCCGGCGCGCCGGTCCTCCACGGTGCCCCCGGGAAGAAGAGGCCACGGCCGGCGGAGCCGAACGCGCCGGCGAGGCGGCGGCGCAGCTGGCTCGGCCACTTGTCGGCGGCGACGTGGGAGTCCCCGAGCACGACCACGCGCGCCTCGGCGCCGGGCTCGTGCGCCGAGACGCGGGCCAGCGCCGCGTAGAAGGGTTGCAGGTGGAGCGGCTCGACCAGCCCGGGCGCGGCGCCGGGCGGCTCGTCGAGGATCGGGGCGGGCGCGCGCCCGAGGAAGAGCCGGTGGCTCGCGAGGAGCGCGTCGGCGAGGAGGAAGCCGAGCACCGGGCCACCGTCGTTGGAGGGGTGCGCGAGGTCGGGGTAGGCGAAGCCCGCGTCGAGCCAGCGGCCGACCGAGCCCGGGCCGCCCATCGCCTCGAACATGTCCCAGAAGCCGCAGCCGGCCTCGTGCGCCGCGCGCCGCTGGACGTCACGCAGCAGCGGCAGCACGGGGCGGCTCTGGATCGCGCCGGAGGTGAGCTTCCTGCCGCCGTCCATCGGGGAGATCACGAGGCAGCTCGCGAAGGGCGCGGCGCGGCGGAGCTTGGCGAGCATCGCCCGCTCCCGCCCCTCGTAGGCGGCGAGCGCCTCGGCCGTCGGCTGCAGCACGTGGCTCTCGTTCATGCCGAGCATGATCGCGACCAGATCCGGACGTCGGCGCCGAAGCGAGGCGGTGAGATCGCCCTCGTCCATCAGCAGGAGCGTCTCGGCGCTCGCGCCCGGCACGCCGATCGTGTCCCAGACCACGCCCGGCGCGTCGCGCTCGAGCACCGCACCGTGCAGTCGTGCGGGGCCCTGCGCCTTCACGGTGACCTGCTTGCAATCGGCCGGCAGCTTGAGCCGGGCGAACTGCACGCCGACCGCGGCGCCGTCGGTGGAGACCGTGGCGAGCGGCG
>CAYHCR010000061.1:3498-8920 GCA_964354895.1 uncultured Myxococcales bacterium
GGGCTGCGCCGTGTAATGCAGATCGAAGATCTCGCTCCCGCGGGGCGCAATGCTGACCGCCTCGCCGCCGTGGGGCGCGTCGAAGCTGGCGCCCGCCATGCCGTAGCGGCCGTCCTCGGCGTACGGCCCGGCGAGCGAGGTGATCTCCCAGCCCGGCGTCGCCTTGCCGGCCCTGCGAAGCTGTCCGTGGTAGCGCGTGGGGCCGTCGACGAACAGGAACCCGCGGCCTCCGTCGCCGAAGCGGGCCTGCAGCCGCTCGCGCGCCGTGCTCGCGACCAGATCGCTCGAGATCGTGGAGTCGCCGAAGTGGACGATCCGGGCGGTGCCGCGGCCCGCGCGGGCGCGCAGCAGCGCCTCGTGGAAGGCGTCGAGCGCGCCGCGCCGGCAGCCCGTGAGCGAAGGGTCGGTCGGCTCGAGGCAGGGCTCCTCGACCGCGATCTCCCGGCTCCCGATCGCGTAGGCGCGCGCGACGTCCCGGGCGACCTTCGGATCTTCGGAGGCGCCTGGCAGCTCCTCGATCGCGGGGAGCTCGGCGAGCGGCGTGCGCGCGACGGCCGGGCCCGGCGAGGCGATCGCGACGGCGACGAACGGGAGCTCCGGCGCGGGTGCGGGCGCGACGGGCGCGCGCGCCGGCAAGTCCTGCAACCACGCGATGGCCTCGGCCGGCGTCGGCGCGAGCCGCAGCTGCGGCCACGGGAGCAGCGCCGTGGCGATCGCGAGCACGGCGAACCAGACGAAGGTGGCGGTGGTGCCGCGGGGCAATCGGGACTCCTCGCCCCGAGCCTAGCGACGCCTCGCCGCCGCGGAAGTTTCCGGCCCCGCGCGCCTGTGCCCCGCGGTCAGCCCCCCGAGACGCCGATCGCGAGCACCGTGCCCGCCGCGTCGACGCCGTCACCGACCGTGAGCGACGGGACCTGCTCGCGCGACTCGCGCTTCGCCTCGCGCTCGACCCGCGGCTTGATCCAGTCGTGCAATTCGCGCAGCGAGATCTGGCCGTCGCCGTCGAGATCGGCCTTCGCGTTGCCGAGCGCCTCGCCGAGGTAGTGGGAGAAGAGGCCCTCGGCGCCGCCGGGCAGCGCGCCGGAGATCTGCGCGCCGGTGACGGCGGCGAGGACCGAGACGCGGGGCGCGGCCTCGAGCTTCCCCACCGGGACCAGCGGGCGGGTGCCGGCGGCGATGACGGAGCGGCCGCCGGTGCCGGAGAAGCAGGCGTCGAGGAACGCCACGACGTCGCGGGCCTTGGTCTTCCCGAGCCGCGCGGTGACGTCGGAGAGCTTGAGCGCGGTGCCGGGAAGGTCTGCGGGGTCGGCGTCGTAGGGCAGCAGGTAGGAGGTGCCGCTCGCCGCGTCGGGGGCGCCGTGGCCGGCGAAGAAGAGGTAGACGCGGCCGCCGACGGGCACGTTGTTCTCGAGCCATCGCAGGTGCTTGTCGAGGTCGGCGCGGGAGGCGCGGTCGTCGAGCGCCAGGATCACGTTGCGCTCGGGGACCCCGAGGGTGCTCTTCGCGAGCGCCGCGAAGCGCTCCGCGTCCGCGCGCGCGCCGGTCGGGGCGGGGACGTCGCGGTACCGCTCGATCCCGATGACGAGCGCGAACGAGGAGGGCTGCGGCGCACCGGCGACGAGGCCGGCGGCGGGACGCGTCGCAGCGCCGGCCGAGACGGCCGCGGCGGCCGGCGCGGCGATGAGATGCGGCCCCGAATGTGCGGCGAGCGCCGGGGCCGCCGGGGGCACGTAGGGCGCGGCGAGACCGGGCGCGAGGACCGGGGCGAGCGTGGGCGCCGCCGCGACGGCTGAGCTTCCGAGGGGCGGCAGAAACAGCGCGAGCTTCTTGTCCGCGCCCGGCATCGAGACATCGACGACCTGCGTGACGAAGCCAGGTGCCTCGACCTCGATCCGCTTCTTCACGCCGTCGAAGCCGGGGGCCGGCGTCTCGATGCCGTCCTGCGCCTCGCTGGTCGCGCAGCCGACGAGGCCGCCGATCCCTCCGAGGATCCCGAAGACGAGCAGCTCTGCGCCCATCACCGTCTCGAAGCTGCCGTCCTCGGTCGGGCAGGACGTCGGCGAGGTCGTGGAGGTGCACGAGCTGTACTTGTCGGAGAGCTCGATCCCGGTCGAGAGGAACTTGTAGCCGCCGACCGCGCCGACGACGCCGAGCACCGGGAGCATCCAGCACGCCGGGTTCGACTCGTGCTTCCACGCCTCGTAGGGCTGGTCGACCGTCAACGGCGTGCGGCCCAGGGCGCGCCGCGCGCCGCTCTCGTTCACGAAGACGAGCGCGCCGGGCGGGTCGGACTCGACCGAGACCTTCTGGACCTTGTCGACCTTGGTGGTCGAGCAGCCGACGGCAAAGCTGCACGCCGCGAACGCGGCGACGAGGCGGCGGTTGGTCGTCCGCATGGAGAGCTCCTGAGTGGAAAACAACCGGGACGGTATTCACCCGACCGCGCCGATCGCAAGGGTCTAGGGGCGCGGCGGGAGGGCCGTCGCCGGCCCCGGCGCGGGCGTTCCCGGCGCGGCCAGGCGGCGGACCGAGAGGCGCACGGGCTTCGGGCCCTTCATCTCCTCGACCGAGATCTCGAGGCTCGGCAGGCGCAGCTTGTCTCCGACGACCGGGACGCGATCGAGGCGGATCATCAACAAGCCGCCGATGCTCGTCACGCCGTCCTCGCGGAGCTCGCAGCCGAAGTGGCGGCCGAACTCCTCGATCGGCGTCCCGGGATCGACGTCGTAGGCGCCGCCGGGCAGCGCGACGATCGAGGGCCCCCAGCGGGCGAATTCGTCCTGCAGCTCGCCGACGACCGCAGCGACGACGTCTTCGACCGTCACCACGCCTGCGGTGCCGCCGTACTCGTCGACCACGATCGCGAGGTGCTGCTTTCGCTTGCGGAACTCCCGCAGGAGGACCTCGGCCCGCATCCCCTCCGGGATGTAGAACGGATCGCGCAGCAGGCCGCGCAGGCTCTCCTTCGTGAGCGGCTCGAGCACGCGGAGGAAGAGGTCCTTCACGTGGAGGATGCCGATGACCTCGTCGAGCTCCTCGTCGATCACGGGGTAGCGCGTGTGGCCCGTCCGGCGGGCCTCGGCGCGGATCGACGCGTCGTCCATCGTGATGCGCAGGGACGCCACGTCGCCGCGCGCGACCATCAGATCGCGCGCCGAGCGCGACTGGAGCGCGAGCGCGCGCTCCACGAGATCGAGCCGGTCCTTCGAGACGCCGCCGCGGGCGCGCATCGTCGCGACGATCAGCCGCAGCTCCTCCTCGGTGTGCGCCTCGGCGTGGTCGCTCGTCGCCTGCAGGCCGACGGCGCGCAGCACGAGCGAGGCGATGCCGTTGAGCGCGGCGATCGCAGGCCAGAAGAGGAACCGAAACGCGCGCATCGGCCATGCCGTGAGGATCGTGACCTGCTCGGCGCGCTGGATCGCGAGGCTCTTGGGCGCGAGCTCGCCGAGCACGATGTGAAGGAAGGTGATGATGGAGAAGGCGACGGTGAAGGCCGTCGCGTGACGCGCGGCCGGCGGCAGATCGAGCGGGGCGAGCAGCGGCTCGAGCAGCACGGAGAAGGCTGGCTCTCCGATCCAGCCGAGGCCGAGCGACGCCAGCGTGATGCCCAGCTGGGTCGCAGACAGAAACTCGTCGAGCCGCGCGACGACGCTCTGCGCGGCCTTCGCGCCGGGCGCGCCCTCGCGGACGAGCTGCGCGAGCCGCGTGGGGCGGACCTTGACGATCGCGAACTCGGTCGCGACGAAGAAGCCATTGAGCACGACGAGCACGGCCGCGAGGAGCAGCCCGAACCACGGATCCATGCCGGCACCTTGCCGCACCGCGGGCGGGGCGCAAAGCGCGACGGCTACTCGGGCGTCGCGAAGAGTACGGCGGCGCCGACCTCGGCCGCGGCGACGAGCAGGACGGAGAGCACGACGGCGGACGGTCCTTCGGAGGCGGCGACGATCCCGAGGCCCGCGAGCTGCCCGACGGCGCCCGCGGCCCAGATCGCGGCGTAGGGCGTGGTCACGCCGGGCTGGCTCTCCACGAGCCCGTACGGCACGAGCGCGGAGAGCGCCGGCGCCGCGAGCACGAGGCTGCCGACGAAGACGGCCTGGGCGGGGGCATCGTGGTCGCGGAGGCCGGTGAGGTGGGCGGCATAAGTTCCATCCCCGTCGGCCGTGACCGCGCGCGAGCCGAGCCACGTCGCGCCGAGCGTCGCGCCGAGGTGGACCGGGACGGTGAGCAGGAACGCAGCCGCGGGCCGGGCCGGGGCCACCGAGGCCGCCGGGGCCGGCGCCACCGCGGCGGCAGGGAGCGGGACGGGCGCCGCGGGGACGACCCCGGTCGCGAGCGCGAGGGCGAGGAGCTGGCGCGTCACTTCACCTGCAGGCCGACCTGCAGCTTGCCGCCCGGGCAGCTCAGCAGAAAATTGCCGGTCGACTCGGCCTTGAGCGGCGCCTCGACCGTCTGGCCGGGCTGCAGGGAGAGCTTCACCTTGAGCTCCTTGTTCTCGAGCGTCGCGCACTTGCCCGAGACGAGCGTCACGGAGAGGGTGACGTCCTCGCCCTTCGTGAGCGCCAGGAACGGCGGCTTCGGGCCGAGCCGCTCGAGCCGGAGCTCCACCTTTCGGCCCGGCTTCTTCTTGCCCGCGCTGCCGCCCTCGATCTCCGCGGGATCGCGCAGGTCGAGGTAGTCGCCCTTGAGCGCCTCCTCGCCGGTCTCCACGATCGGGAGCTGCTCGGTCGCGGGCGCGTCGGCGGCTCGTGCAGGCGTCGCGGGCAGCATTGCAAGGAAGAGGGCGGCGAGGAGCAGCGGGCGGTGCGTCATAGGGGGGAGCCTCCGTCGGGCATCGAGCCCTGGGTCGCGATGACGCGCACGCTGGCGGTGGCGTCGCAGGTGATGGGCTCAGGGGGGCGGCATTCGAGCACGTTGAGCGCGCCGCGGATCCGCATTCGGAGCGTCACGGGCGTGGGCGTCGCGAAGCGCATCGCGTCCTCTGCGGTCAGGAAGCCGAAGAGCCCGCCGCGGATCCACGTCTGCGGCGCCGGCCCTTCGATCAGCGGCGCGCACTGCGGGTTGCGGGAGATCACCATGCCGTCGTCGAGGACGAGGTCGTAGTCGAGGAAGACGTCGCCCGGCGCGTTGCGCACGAAGATCGCGCCCCAGACGTGCTGGCCCCCCTGCGGGCCGAAGATGATCTCGACCGGATCGTCGGGGGCGAGCGGCAGGAAGGTCGTCGGCAGGTCGCTCCAGCCGACCTCGACGGTGCACGGTTCGAGCGCGCCGCCCGCGCCGCCGCCCCCGCCCGCGCCGCCGCCCCCGCCCGCGCCGCCGACCCCGCCTGCGCCGCCGACCCCGCCGACCCCGCCGATTCCGCCTGCGCCGCCGATTCCGCCTGCGCCGCCGATTCCGCCTGCGCCGCCGATTCCGCCTGCGC
>CAYHCR010000061.1:9020-9889 GCA_964354895.1 uncultured Myxococcales bacterium
CGCCGATTCCGCCGATTCCGCCTGTGCCGCCGATTCCGCCGGTGCCGCCCGAGCTGCGGTCGCCGCCGGTGCCGCCGGGCCCTCCGCCCGCGCCGTCGGCCAGGGAGGAAGCCGCGTCGGTGCACGCCGCAGAGAGCAGGGAGACCGCGAGGAGCAGCAGGTAGGAGCGCATCGCGCCGAGCCTACCCGCAGGGCGCGGGCCTGCGGAAGCCATCCGCGTTTGCACCGGCGCGGCCCTGTGGTACTGGGGCGCCTTCCCCGAGCCGGAGAGCACGCGTGAGCGAGCCGACCCCTGTCCGGATCGCGCCGGTCGATTCGCCCGGTGACTTCGCCGCTGCGATGGCGATCCGCGAGATCGTCTTCATCGAAGAGCAGCGGGTCCCCGAGGAGCTCGAGCGGGACGACGAAGATCCGACCGCCTTCCACCTGCTGGCTTCGCTGGGGCCACACGCCGTCGGAACGGGGCGGCTCATCGAGCTCGCGACGCCCGAGGGCGAGCGAGGGCGCTGGGGTCAGATCGGCCGGATGGCGGTGCTGGTCTCGCATCGGCACGCGGGCCTCGGCTCGATCCTGCTCGAGGCGCTCGAGGCCGAGGCGCGCCGCCGCGGCCTCGACGGGGTGCTGGTTCACGCACAGCTGCACGCACACGCATTTTACGATCGCGCCGGCTATCGCAACCACGGCTCGATCTTTGACGAGGCGGGCATCCCCCACGTCGAGATGCACAAGTCGCTGCAGGCGCGGCCTGAGAACGGCGCGTCCAGCGTAAGCGGCGCCGGCCCCACGGAGCCCGCGAGGGCTGTCGCGAAGAAGGCGGTCGCGAAGACGCCGGTCGCGAAGACGCCGGTCGCGAAGACGCCGGTCGCGAA
>CAYHCR010000062.1:0-9829 GCA_964354895.1 uncultured Myxococcales bacterium
CGGCCCCGCCCGCAGCGCCTCCCCCGTCGCCGCCCGCAGCGCCTCCCCCGTCGCCGCCCGCAGGCGCCTCCGAGGCGGCCTCCTCCCACCCCGCCGCCACGAGCAGCAGGCCGAGCAGCAGCGCCGCGCCGCCCGGGAAATTCCGCCGCCTCGTCGTCGCCATGCAATTGCTCCGTTCGCCGAGGGACCACCGGCCCTCCGCAGCACAGCACGGATGCGCGTCCCGACGCGAGGCGCGGGCGCGCGTGCCAAGCGCCCCCGTTTCATCGGAAGATGGCCGCTCGCCGCGACACCTTCCAACCTCCACGAGGAGGAGACCTCCCCGATGGCGCCCCCGCCTGCCCGCACAGCGCACTTCGGCGACAAGGCCGTCCTGCTGCAGCCCCGGGAGACGCTGCTGCTCGCCGCAGAGCGTGCGGGCGTCGCGCTCCCTTCGAGCTGCCGCGTCGGCGGCTGCGGGACGTGCCGCTGCCGCGTCACCGAGGGGCGCGTGCGCGAGGGGACGGAGAGCGCCTACCTGCTCTCCGGCGAGGAGATCGCGCAGGGCTTCGTGCTCGCCTGCCAGAGCGTGCCGCTCACGGACGTGCGGATCGAGCTGCCCTCCGCGACGACGGGCGGCACGGGGCGCGTCGTCTCGCAGGAGCTCCTCTCACCGGAGCTCGCGCGCCTCTGCGTGCAGCTCGACGCGCCGCTGCCGTACGCCGCCGGGCAGTCCTGCGCCCTCTCGGTCGAGGGGCTCGACGGCGTCGAGCGCAGCTACTCGTTCGCCTGCGCCTCGCGCCCCGAAGGCCTCGTCCGCTTCCTCGTCCGCCGCGCGCCCGGCGGCCGCCTCTCGAACCACCTCTGCGACGCGCCGCTCGTCGGCCGCGCGGTCCGCCTCGGCGCGCCCGCGGGCAGCTTCCGGCTCTCGCAGGACGACGCGCCGCTGCTCTTCGTCGCGGGCGGCAGCGGCCTCGCCCCGATCCTGGCGCTGCTGGAGGAGGCCTTCGCGGCGCGCGACGCCCGCTCGGTCACGCTGCTCTTCGGCGCCCGCGACGCGCGCGAGCTCGCCGCGCTCGACGCGCTCGAGCCGCTCGCCGCCGCGTGGCCCGCCCCCTTCCGGATCGTCCCGGTCCTCTCCGCGCCGGACGCCGGCTGGAGCGGCGCGCGGGGGCTCGTCACCGATCCGCTCGACGGCGTGCTCACGCCCGGCGCACGGGTGCATGTATGCGGCCCGCCCGCGATGGTCGATCGCGTCGAGGCGCAGCTCGAGGCGGCGGGGGTCCCGAAGGAGCACGTCCGCTGCGACCGCTTCACGCCGCGGCCGGCCCCGTTGCCGCCGCTCGGGCCGCAGCCGGAGGCCCACGTCGGCGACTATGGGAAGTTCTTCCTGTTCCACGGGGTCGGCGGGCTCGCCGCCGCGGCGCTGCTCGCCGGCGGCGCAGAGCTGACTGCGGGGCTCCTCTCGATCCTGGCGCTCTACATGCTCGGCGACGCGCTCTGCGGCGACGATCTCACGACGCCCCGCTACGCGCGGCCGTTCGTCCTGACGGCGCAGCTCTGGCTCGCGCTGCCGCTGCTCTCGGCGCTCGTGTTCCTCGGGATCTGGCACGTGAGCCCGGGCGATCCGCTCGGCTTCGGCGCGGCCTTCACGCACGGCACCGGCTGGGACGTGCTCACGGCGCGCGACGCGACCGCGCCGGGCCACCACGTCTCGGCCTTCGTGCTGCTCGGGCTCATGATCGGCCTCGTCGGCACGATCACGGCGCACGAGCTGACGCACAGGACCTGGGATCCGATCTCGATGCTCGTCGGCCGCTGGCTGCTCGCCTTCAGCTTCGACACGAGCTTCGCGATCGAGCACGTCTACGGCCACCACCGCTATGTCTCGACCGTCGAGGACCCAGCGACGGCGCCGCGCGGCCGCAACGTCTACTGGCACATCCTCGCCTCGACCGTGCGCGGCAATGTCAGCGCCTTTCGGATCGAGCGGGCGCGGCTGCGTCGGCGGGGGCGCTCCGTGCTCTCTCCACACAACGCGTTCCTGCGCGGCCACGCGATGAGCCTGGGGCTCGTCGTCGCCGCATACACGCTCGGCGGCTGGGCGGGCGCGCTCTTCTTCGTCGCCTCGGCGCTCTGGGGCAAGGCGCTGCTCGAGATCGTGAATTATATGGAGCACTACGGGATCGTGCGCAGCCCCGAGACGCCGGTGCAGCCGCGCCACTCGTGGAACACGAACCGCCGCATCAGCTCGTGGAGCATGTTCAACCTCACGCGCCACTCACACCACCACGCACAGGGCGAGGTGCCCTACCACGAGCTGCGACCCTTCCCGGCGTCGCCGCTGATGATCAATGGATACCTCACGACGATCGTCGTCGCGATGCTCCCGCCGCTCTGGCATCGGCTGATGACGCCCAAGCTCGTCGCCTGGGATCGCGACTTCGCGACGGACGAGGAGCGCGCGCTCGCCGCCCGCGCGAACGCCCGCAGCGGCCTTCGCGCGCTCCGCGACAGGCCTTCCGCGGCGTCGTGAGCGCGTCGCAGGGTCGGCGGATGGACGCGGACTTCTGGCACGCACGTTGGAGCGCAGGACAGATCGGCTTTCACGAAGGGGTGCCCGACGAGCTCCTCACGCGCCACGCAGGCGTGCTCGGCGAGGGGCGCCGCGTGCTCGTCCCGCTCTGCGGCAAGTCGGAGGATCTCGCGTGGCTCGCGGGCCTCGGCCACACGGTCGTCGGCGGATGGCCGCCGGACGCTCACCGGGATAGAGCTCCCCGCGCACCGGCCGACACGTGGCCTCCACCTCGGAGCAGACGATGCCCTCCACGAACGCCAACGCCTGGGGCGCCTCGGCGCCCGGCCAGCCCCTCGCCGCCACGACGATCCAGCGCCGCGAGCCCGGCCCACGCGACGTCCGGATCGATGTCATGTTCTGCGGCATCTGCCACTCCGACCTGCACCACTGCAAGGGCGAGTGGGGCGAGCAGCGCTTCCCCGTCGTGCCGGGCCACGAGATCGCGGGCCTCGTCTCCGCGGTCGGGGCGGAGGTCCGCGCGTTCGCCGTGGGCGATCGGGTCGGCGTGGGCTGCCTCGTCGACTCGTGCCGCACGTGCGACGCGTGCCGCCGCGGAGAGGAGCAGTATTGCAGCGGCGGCGCGACGTTCACCTACGGCAGCGTCGGCCGCGACGGCGAGGTGACGCAGGGCGGATACTCGACGCAGATCGTCGTCGACGACTCGTTCGTGGTGCGCATCCCGGACTCGATCCCGCTCGAGGTCGCGGCCCCCCTGCTCTGCGCCGGCATCACGACCTGGTCGCCGCTGCGACACTGGCGCGCCGGCCCCGGCCGGCGCGTCGCCATCGTCGGCCTCGGCGGGCTCGGCCACATGGCGGTGAAGTTCGCGCGCGCGATGGGCGCGGAGGTGACCCTCCTCTCCCAGACGCTCGCCAAGCAGGTGGCGGCGACGAAGCTCGGGGCCCATCACTTCCACGCGACGAATGATCCGCATACGTTCCCGGCGCTCGCGGGCCGCTTCGACCTCATCCTCAACACGGTGAGCGCGCCGATCGCGCTCGACGCCTACCTCTCGCTGCTCGCGGTCGACGGCGCGCTCGTCAACGTCGGCGCGCCGAGCGAGCCGCTCTCCGTCAACGCCTTCTCGCTCATCCTCAAGCGGCGCTCCTTCGCCGGTTCGCTCATCGGCGGCGTCCGCGAGACCCAGGAGATGCTCGACTTCTGCGGCCGCGAGGGGATCGGCGCGGAGATCGAGGTGATCGCGGCGTCGGGGATCAACGCGGCGTGGGCGCGCGTGCTCGCCTCCGACGTCCGGTACCGGTTCGTCATCGACGTCTCGACGATGGCGTAACCGCCGTCAGCTCCCTCGGCCGCGGAACCAGCCCGCGAGGCTGTAGCGCGAGGTGTGGGAGACGAGCACCTCGTGCGGGAAGCGGTCGCTCAGAAACACGATCATCCGGCCGCGCGTCGGGAGGACCGACGCGAACGCCAGCGGCTCCTCGGGGTGGAAGAGCTGCAGCTCGCCGCCGTCGCCAGGCCGCCAGCCCTCGTTGAGATAGAGCACGGTCGTGAGGATCCGCGGCCGCCCGCTGCGCAGCACGTCCGAGTGGCGCGCATAGCCGGCGCCGGCGCCGTAGACCGCGTAGTGGGCCTCGTAGTCGAAGAGCCCCAGACACAACGCCTCGTTGAGCCCGAGCCGGAGCGCCTCCATCGCGGCGAGCCACGCATGATCCACGGCGTCGGCGCCGTCGAGCCAGGAGATGACGTCGCCGCGGATCGCGCGGTCCGCGTGCAGCGCGCCGCCCCGGCCGATCTGCGCGGCGTGGAAGCGATCGGGCGCCTCGTCGTGGCAGCGCGCGCAGAGGCCGGCGAGCAGCCCGGGCTCGACGGGATCGGGCAGGACCACGAAGCCATCGCGCTCGAGGGCGTCGGCGATCGCGCCGATCGGCAGGGCGGCCGTCGCGCCCTCCCTCAACCCCTCCTCTGACGGGCGAAGAACAGACCGAGCGCGGCGAGGAGCCCGCCGAGCTCCAGCGCCGGGGCGCGACCGGAGGAGCCGCAGCCGCAGCCGCCTTCGTCGGCGCCGCCGCCCGCATCTGCCGCCGGCCCCGGCGCGCCGCCTTCGCCTGCCATACTTCCGCCCGCGCCGCCCACCGCGTCCCCGCCGCCGCCGCCGGCCGCGTCGCCCCCGGCGCCACCCGCGCTGCTTCCGCCTGCGCCACCCGCGCTGCTTCCGCCAGCGCCACCTCCACCCGCACCACCCGCGCCGCTCCCACCCGCGCCGCCCGCCCCCTCCACGAACGGCTCGATCGTCACCGCGATCCCCGAGAGCTGCGCGCCGGCGTCGCCCGCGTTGAGGAACGCGACGTGGATCGGCCCGGCCGGGAAGTCGCCCGTGAAGCGCGCCTCGAAGGGCGGGGACCCCGCGGGCTGCTCGAGGGCGAGCACCGCGTCCCCGTCGTGCGTGACGCTGCCATCGGCTGCATACCGAAACCTCACCGGCGCGTCGGCGCGCTTGAGCACGATCTGCGGCGCCGGCGCGCCTCCGCCCATCAACGGCCCGCCGAGCGTCGCGTCGACCCGCATGGCGCTCACGCGCACGACCCCCGCGCGCTCGGCCAGCGTCGCGCGCAGCTGCAGGTAGCCCGGCGTCGGCGCGAGCCCGGTGGAGGTGCCCTCGAGGAATGCGACCGGGTGCGTGTTTGCGTCTACGACCCGGTCGTTGCAGCCGAGCAGCCCGCGCGCCGCGAACGCCTCCCGCGCCTCGGCCGCCGCGGCCGCGTCGAATGCCACGCCGAGCTCCGCGATCGTCGCCTCGGCCGCCTGCTCGAACGTGGCGAGCGACGGCAGGCCGATCATCGCGGTGTATACAGCCGCGTCGAAGGGGAAGGTCGACGCGCTCGCGCTCCGCAGGCCCCAGAGCGCCCCGCTGAACGGGTTGCTGTCCTGGTGGACCTCGCCCCAGAGATCCTGCGGACACGTCATGGTGTTCGTCGCGTCACGCAGCGCGCCGGCCGCGCCGAAGCCGCGGCCCGCGTACTCGCCCATGCGCGGATCGCCCGCGATCGTCGCGGCGAAGAAGTCCGCGTAGCCCTCGTTGAGCGAGCCGGGCGCCGCGTCGAGGCCGAACGCATCGACGCGGACGGAGCCGAGCCCGGCCGTCGCCTCGACCACCGCGTGGCCGAACTCGTGCGAGAAGATCCCTCCGTCATACGCAAAATCGACGAGCGTGCCCTGGCCGAAGACGATCGAGTCATAGGGCCGGTCAAACCCGAGCGAGCGCGAGTCGCCGGCCGGCAGGAAGAAGGCGTTGTCGAACGGAAAGAGCGTGCCGTTCGGGTTGATCGCGGCCTGCACCGCCGCCGCGTCGATCGGCTGCGAGGGATCGATCGGGATGCGGAAATTGACGATCGTCGGGAGCGGCCACTCGCTCGGGTGCGTGAAGCCAAAGGCCCGGAAGACCTCGAACGCGCGGGTGACGTGGTGGAAGGCATGCACCTCGGCGAACGTGTCCTCCGGCTCCGTGTCCGAGGCCGGCGCGTCGAGGAAGTCGCCGTTCACGTCGGCCGCGGCCGACGGCACCTCCGAACACATGTGTACGTCGACGGTGAAACCCTGGAACGTCACGGGCATCGTCGCGTGCTGATCCAGACAATTGCGCGCGAGCACGTCCTGGTTCTCCAGCGCGAGCGCGCCGTCCGGCAGGGCCAGGGTCACCGACACGAGGTTGGGCGTGGAGACAGGGTTCTCCAGATAGACGTTCGCCTGACGCTGGAACCGCACCCGATCGTCCCGGCGAAGCGACCGGCCGTCCGCCGCGGAGAGCCAGCGCACCGGCGCCGACGGATACGGCACGGTGGTCGGCGGCAGCGTCACCCGCCACGCGAGCACGAGGCTCGGACCCTTCCGCAGCCAGACGAGCCGCGCGAGCGCGGCGGGCAGCTCTGCGCCGGAGCGCCCTTCGAGCGACGCCGCGCGACGGACCGCCTCGGCCGGGGGCAACGTCGCGACCGCGGCGCCCGCGACCTCGATCGCGGCCAGATCGTGGCTCACCCAGCGCACCTCGCCCGCCGCGTCCAGGCGCACGGAGAGGATCGCGTCCTCCACGTCGAGGCCCCGCCACACCTGCTGCAGCCGCACCACCTCGCCGCCGGTGGGGACGGCGAAGCGCCTGGCGATCCGCAGCGCGCCCGGCGCGCGGGCCACAGCGGGGAGCGAGAAGCGCTGCGGGATCGAGGCGACGAGCGCGTCGGCGGGGAGGGAGACGACCGCGGCGATCGGCGGCGCGGCGACGGCAGGCGCCGCCAGCGTGGGCCCGGCAGCGAGCGTGAGCGGCAACAGCAGCAGCAGGCGACGTGCGTTCATTGCGAGCCCTCGGACGCGAGCGGGGCGGCGATGCTAGCCCGCGACCGCGCGCCGGGCGTCGCCTCCGGCCGACGCCGGTGCGACGCCCGCCCAGCGCCCGCAACCGCTTGAGCCCGCGCCGTGTTCCAATGCGGCCATGCACCTGCTCGCCTGGAAGGGCCCGCCGCCGTCCCGCGCCGTCCTCGCCGCGCTGACCGAACGCGGCGTCAGCCTCGCGCCGCCCGGCCACGCGGACGCAGCGCTGCTCGTGGTCGCCACCGACGAGGCCCGCCCGCCCCCGCCGCCGACGCGCTGGCTCTGGCTGCCGACGCGCGCGCCCTCGCTGCAGGCCGCGCGGGACGCCACGCTCGCCGGCGCGCTCGATGTGCTCTCCCGCGACGACGAGAAGCTCGCGCTGCGGCTCGTGCAGGCGCTCGTCGAGGTGTCGCGGCCGCAGCCCGAGCCCACGGCCGATCCGGCGTTCGTCGCCTTCAGCCCGGCGGCGAAGGCGGTCCTCCTGCGGATCGAGCACGCCGCGCGCACCTCGATGCCGGTGCTCGTGACCGGCGAGACGGGGACGGGCAAGGAGGTCGTCGCCCGGCTGCTGCACGCGCGCTCGGCCCGGGCGAAGCGCTCGTTCGTCGCGATCAACTGCGCCGCGATCCCGAACGAGCTCATCGAGGCGGAGCTCTTCGGCTTCACGAAGGGCGCCTTCACCGGCGCGCAGCGGGACCAGGACGGTCAGCTCGCGCACGCCGAGGGCGGCACGGTCTTCCTCGACGAGATCGACGACACCCCCTTCACGCTGCAGGTGAAGCTGCTGCGCGTGCTCGAGGACCGCGTGATCTCCCGGCTCGGCGAGAACGTGTGGCGCAAGATCGATTTCCGTATCATCGCCGCGACCAACGAAGATCTCCGGGCGCTCGTCGCGGAGCGCCGCTTCGGCGCCGATCTCTTCGAGCGGCTCGCGATCGTGCACCTCCAGCTCCCACCGCTGCGCGAGCGCCTCGAGGATCTGCCCTACCTCGCGACGCACCTGCTCCAGCGGTACTACGTGGAGGAGCCGGCCGCCGGGCCTCGGCGCGTCAGCGAGATCGCGCCGCTGGCGCTGCAGGCGCTCGCCGCCTATCCGTGGCCCGGAAACATCCGCGAGCTGCGCAACGTGATCTTCGAGGCGCTCACCGACAAGACGGACGGCGAGGTGCTCCGGCTGTCGGATCTCCCGCGCCGCGTCCTGCAGCGCAGCGACGCGGCGGGCGGGCTGGTGTCGGCGCGGGCCGTCCGTGCACGTGTGCAGGCCGGGCCCTTCGATCTGGTCGCGGAGCTCGAGGCGCTCGAGCGCGCGGCGGTCGCGGCGGCGCTGGAGCTCGAGGGTGGCAACGCGGCGGCGGCGGCCCGACGACTCGGGCGGATCGGCCGGGGCGCGTCCCGGGATCCGGGCCAGACGCTGCGCGCGATGGCGAAGCGGCTCGGGCTGGATCGACCCGAGGCCGCTCGGCCATCGCCCGCCGCCGATCGAACGCCCTCCTCGGGCAGCGCGGCCCGAGCGCGCGGGGCGCGGGCCGTCCGTCCGGTGATCGGCTAGAAGGGGCCCCATGCGACCGCTGCTCGCCCTGCTGCTCCCGGCGCTCCTCGCGCTCCCCGCGCGCGCGGAGCCGCCGCCGAAGGTCACGAAGATCGCCGTCCCCGAGACGAACGTGCGGGCGGGCGTGGATCGCGCCGCCGTCGACGGCCTCGGGCTCGTGCTCGCCGACGAGGCGGGCAAACGCGCGAACGTCTCGGTCGTCTCGGCCTCCGAGATCGCGGCGATGATCGGGCTCGAGCGCCAGAAGGAGCTCCTCGGCTGCAACGACGCTTCGTGCCTCGCGGAGATCGGCGGCGCGCTCGGCGCGGACCTGCTGCTCACCAGCGAGGTCTCGAAGATCGGCGGCCAGTGGCTCGTGAGCGTCTCGCTCGTGGAGGTCAGCAAGGCGAAGGTGCTCGGCCGCGCGACGCGGGACGTGGCGCGGGACGTGGCCCTCGTCTCGGCGACGCGCGACGCGGCGAACCAGGCGCTCGACGCGTGGTCGGCGCCGGTGCCCAGCTGGACCACCGGCGAGATCGCGGCCGTCGCTGCGATGGGCGGCGGCGCCCTGCTCGCGGGGATCGGGGCGTACGTCGCGATCACGAGCTTCGCCGAGGCGGAGCGGGTGGTCGCCGATGCCTCGAGCTACGACGCCGCCGTGAAGGACGACGAAGCGGCCGCGACGTCGAAGGGGACGAAGGGAGCGATCGTCGGCGGGCTCGGGCTCGCGGCGGCGATCGGCGGCGCGATCGCGTGGCCGCAGACGGGCCGGGACGCCGAGGAGCCGGCGAGCGTCGCGTGGACGCCGCGGGACGGCGGAGGAGAGCTGACATGGTCGCTGCGCTTCTGACGTTCGTCGTGCTGCTGCTCTCTGCCTGTTCGGGCACGACGATCGAGCCGTGCACGCTGGCGTGCGGCGACGGCGGCGCCTGCCCCGACGGCGCGAGCTGCGGACCCGACGGCTTCTGCAAGGGCGACGGCGACGGCTCGCTCTGCGGCGAAGGCGCGGGCGGCGCGGGCACGGGCGGCAGCGGCACGGGCGGCACCGGCACGGGCGGCACCGGCACGGGCGGCAGCGGCACGGGCGGCACCGGCACGGGCGGCAGCGGCACGGGCGGCACCGGCACCGGCGGGGACGGCGGACAGGCGACGGGCGCGTGCGTTCGTGATCTCGACTGCCTCGCGACCGAACGCTGCGAGGGCGGCCGCTGCCTCGACGACGGCCCCGCGGACTGCCCGCGCGGCGCCGTCTCGACGGCCGGCGGCTGCGTGTGTGTGGACGGCTGGCAGGACGCGGCGGGCGGCGGCTGCGAGCCCGTCGAGGTGAAGCTCGCGGTCGGCGGCCGCCACACCTGCGCCTTCCACAGCGGCCTCCTGAACCAGTGGGAGCTCGTCTGCTGGGGCGATCCCGCGCTCGCGATCGG
>CAYHCR010000063.1:0-9825 GCA_964354895.1 uncultured Myxococcales bacterium
TCGCGCGTGAAGCGCCTTGATTTGTTTGCTCCGCCCTGCGGGCTCCGCCGCTGAATATCCGCCAGAAAATGAGATTTTCGGACAGATCTTCAGCCGCCGTCGGGCGCGGGCTTCCTGGGCGTCGAGGAGTGCAAGCCACCTCCGGCGCCGCAGGCGGCCACGATCAGGAGCAGTCCGAACCCCCTCGCTGCTCGTCGAAATTCTTCGCCTCCGTCTTCATCCACCGGCAGTGCTTCCTGATTTCGGCCAGCTCCCGCGATCCAGCAGTCCAGCTCGTCAGGTCGTCGAGGAACGCGCCGTACCCGCAGGACTTCGCGGAGTCGCGGACCGGCGGTCTGCCGGTCGTCACCCGGCGGATCCAGTAGACCCACGGGCCGAGGTCGTCCTGCTCGATCAGCCCGAGGCGGACCGCGTCGCGAACTCGACGCAGGTGATCCAGCGCGCGATCGACCTTGTTGCGCGTCGCGACCTCCTCGACGCGAACCTCGCCGAGCGCGACGACGCGAAGGTGCAGGTCGAGCTCGGACGCGTAGTCGATGATCTCCGAGAAGACCGGCTGCACCTCGCGCAGCTCGAGCTTGAGGCGCTCGGCCTCCTCGTACCTCGCGCGGCGACGCCCCTCCCGCGTCGTCCGGGAGTCCTCGAGGAACTTCTGCGCCGCCTGCGTCAGCGTCCACGAGCCGGTCGCTGCGGGGACCGCGAGCGTCAGCCACGTCACGAGCTCATCCAAATTTTGCCTCACGCTTCGTTCGGCGCACCGCTCGGGCGTCGCTGCCGCGGGGCTCAGGTCCTGCTCGGTCCAGCGGTCGCTTGAACGACTCAAGCGGGCCGTCGGCCGCGCTCCGATCGCTCAGTCGAGCTCCCAGATCCCGCCCTTGTCCCGGCACTTTCGGCCCATCGACTCGAGCTCGCTCTCAATCTCCAGCGGCGAGCCGTCCGGGCCGTTTCTCGTGCGCCGCGTCGCAGAAAGCCCGAAATATGAGGAAATCCCCTGCCCGGAATCGTCGGGCCGCGTCCGGCATCGCGCCTGTCGCTCGGCTGCCGCGCACTCACCCTCCTGCATCCTTCCGGAGATGGAGCGGCACCACACCTCCAGGTCGTGCCGCGACACCGGCGTCTCACCAACGAGCGTGCGGCAGACCTTCACAGCGGCGGTCGGGTCCGGGACCCACACGCAGGTCGGCGCCGGCTTCCCGCACCCGACGCTCGCGACCCCGAGCGCCAGCAGGAGCCCGATCCAACGGACTCCCAGTCGAGCGCCGTGGGCGCCGCTCCTCGCGCTGTCGCGCATGGTCATGCTCCCGCGTTCCGAGCCTCGGCCCCTACCCACCCTGATTGTGCCGACTCCGCGAAACTTCCCTCTCCGTTCCTTCGGTGTCAACCGGATTGGGCGTACTCGCTCGACCTGACCTGACGGTGCAGGTCGGAGCGGCGATGGACGCGGAGCTGGCCAGTTCGATCGGAGCAGTCTGCCGGCGGGCGCGCCTCGCGCTCGGCTGGACGCAGCTCGACGCGGCCGAGCGGGTCGGCGTCAGCGTCGAGTTCTACGCACGCATCGAGCGAGGCGGGACGTTGCCTTCGGCCCCCACGCTCCGCGCGCTCGGGGCGACGCTCGGCGCCTCGGTCTCGGAGATGCTGGGGCTGGCAGCCGGCACGGCGCCGCGCGCCTCGACACCTCCGGCCGAGCGACTCGGGACCGAGGGGCACGAGGAGCGGCTCCGGCGCCGCGTCGGGCGCCGACTCGAGGCCGCAGAGCTACCCACGCTGCAGCTCGTGAACGACCTCCTCGTTCAGCTCGACCGGATGGCGCCCCGGAACGCAAAGCGCCGAAGGCCTGGGCGGGCTTGAGCAGCACGGACGGGGCAGTACCCAGGCGACGTAGGCGGCCTCGACCGTGGTTCGACCAACAGGAACGGCGAGCGACGAGCGCTTCACTCTTCACGCCGGCTGGGCGTCTGCGCCTCCAGCGCCTCGACGTCGAGCCGGTCCTTCTCCCGGCCCGTCGCGCGCTTGTTGGTCAACAGCGCGTCCCTCCCCAGCACGCGGACGCGGCGGCCGGAGATGTCGCGCAGGACCGACGTCGCGAAGGCCTCCTCGAAGGGCACGGCCGAGATCTGCGTGAGAACGTCGATCCGGCGCGGCGGCAGCCCGACCTGGTAGACGGTGCCCGGCGAGACAAAGTCGGCCTCCGTCACGCGTGCCGACGCGAGCGGCGCGCCGAACCGGCGGAGCGCCGCGATCACCTTCGGCGCGGACTCCGCGGAGGGGCGCACGAGCAGGTCGAGGTCGCCGGTGGCGCGCGGGATGCCGTGGGCTGCGAGCGCGAACGCGCCGACGATCAGGAAGTCGACCTGCTCGGCGAGCAGCGCGTCGATCACGTCGAGGAAGTCCTCGTTCCAGTCCGGCGCCGCCACGCGGTCAGGCTCCCGGTCGGACGATCGTGACGGGCCACTCGGCACGCGGGGTCCGCGGTGGGAGCGTCCCCGTGAGCGCCCACGCCTCGCCCGTCAGCTCGAGCACCGCCGAAAAAAAGTCGGCGCCGTCCGGCAGCGTGGGGGGATCGTCGTGGCCGAGCGGCACGATCGCGACGGGCCAGTTCGCCCTCGCTGCCGCGCGCTCTTCCCGGGTGGACATGCGGGAGAGTCTACCCCCGCAGCGCCGCCCTCGCCGCCTCGTACTCCGCGGCCAACCGGTCGACGAGCGCCCGCACAGTGGGCACGTCGCGGATCGTGCCGACGCCCTGCCCCGCGCTCCAGACCGTCTTCCAGGCCTTCGCCTCGTCGTCGACGGGCTTGAGCTTCTGGCCGTAGTCGAGCTCGCCGGGCGTGGTCAGCTTTGCCAGGTCGTAGCCGGCCTTCTCCAGCGACGCGCGCAGGAAGGAGGCGGGCACGCCGGAGACGGCGGGCGTGTGGACGATGTCGGCGGCGGTGGAGCTCGTCACCATCGCCTTGTAGCCGGCGTCGGCCGCCGCTTCTTGTGTCGCGATGAAGCGCGTGCCGAGCCACGCCAGATCTGCGCCCATCGCCTGCGCCGCGAGCACCTGTGCGCCGTGGTTGATGCAGCCGGCGAGCAGCAGCGTGCCGGAGAAGAACTGCCGGATCTCGGAGACCAGCGCGAACGGATTGATCGTGCCCGCGTGCCCGCCCGCGCCCGCGGCGACCGCGATGAGTCCGTCGGCGCCCGCGTCGGCGGCCTTCTTCGCGTGGTGCGCGTTCGTCACGTCGTGGAAGACGAGCCCACCCCAGCCGTGCACCTTTGCGATGACGTCGGCCGCGGCCCCGAGGCTCGTGACGACGAGCGGGACGCGATGGCGCTCGAGCAGCTCGAGATCGGCCTGCACGCGCGGGTTGCTGCGATGCACGACGAGGTTCACGCCGTAGAAGCGCTCGCCCATGTCCGCGAGCCAGCCTTCGAGCGCCTCGGTCGTGCGCGCGTTGAGCGCCGGAAACGTCCCGACGATGCCCGCGTCGCAGGAGGCCTGCGCGAGCTGCACGCCGGAGACGAGGAACATGGGAGCTGCGACCACCGGGACGCGGAGCTTTCCTTCGAGCTGCTGGGGCAGGGCCATGACGCGCTCCTCCGGAACGCGAAGAGCCCGCGGTCGGCGGGCCCCTCGTCGTACAGGTATGCTGGATGAACTAGAACGTGCCGCCGGTGCCGATCTCCTTCATCGCCATCGCGAGCTCGAGCAGCTCGGTCGCGAGCGCGGGGGCGTCCGTCGCGGCGGTCGTGGCGGCGGCGATCGACTTGGTGAGGCCCTCGATCACGGCCGGCGCCTTCGCCGGATCCTTCGCGAAGTCGCCGGGCGCGCTCTTGCTGAGCGTCTGGCCCGTCGTGCCGAGCGCCGTCGCGCGGGTCGGGGCGGTCTTCACGACCTCGGTCAGGCCCGTCACGGCGCCGTAGAGCGACTTGATCATCGTGAGGTCTTCGGGCTTGAGGCTGCCCTTCTTGGCAACGAGCGTCTTCACGATCTCCGTCAGGTTCTTCGCGCTCGAGGCCTCGGCCACGCCGCGCGCCGACGCGATCTTCAGCAGCTCGGTCTTCGTGATCTTCACGAGGCCGCGCGACATGCCGACCGACGCGGAGAGCGTCGCGGTGTCCTTGAAGAAGGTGTCGTAGTTCCCCTTGCCCGAGATCACGTACGCGACCTCGGCCATCGGCTTGCCGTCGCCCGCGGCCGCAGAGAGGAACGGGTTGAGGGTCTTGTCGGCGTCGAGCGTCGAGAGCGCGGGCGAGACGTCGCTCGGCTTCACCTTGCCGTACTTCGCCTCTTCGCCGACCGCCTTGGCGGCCTTCTTCGCGGCCTTCTCGATCTTGTCGAGCGGGCCGGCGGAGGCGACGAGCGGGGCGGCGGCGAGCAGGGCCGCGATCACGAGCGAACGAGTCGGGTTCATCGAGTTCTCTCCCAAAGGGGGGTGGTTTCGGGGCGGACGCCTAGCACATCCCGCGCCGATCAGCCCAGCCTCGCGACAGAATCGCGGTCGCGCAGCCGTTGGTGAATCCCCGCCTCGCGGTCAGGGCTCTCCTGGAGGCGCGGCCGTCGCCGCAGAGGAGTCCACCATGTGCCGTCGAGCCACCTGCCCCCGCTGCAACAAGCCCACCTTCGCCGGCTGCGGCGCCCACATCGAGCAGGTGCTCGGGGACGTGCCGAAGGACCAGCGCTGCAGCTGCAACGAGGCGCCGCCGCCGCCCAAGCGGGCGTAGCGCGCCGAACGCAGGCGGGTCCGGCGCGTCCGCTCGACCCGCTTCGCGGCCCGGAGCGCGCTGCCGGACGCGAGGTCCGCGGGCGCCTTCGTCAGCCCGTCGTCACTTCGCGAGCCAGCGGAAGATCGTGCGGCGCGAGCGGCCGAGCTTCTCGGCGATCTCCCCGAGCGAGAGCCCCTGCTTCTTGAGCTTCTTGGCCTGGGGGATCGTCTTCTCGAGCCGCTTCTCGTCGGCCATGCGCCGGCCCTGGCCGACGCGGATGCCCAGGTCCGCCGCCACGCGGCGCGCGTAGGCCGGCGTGCAACCGACGACCGTCGAGAGGCCCGAGATCCCGACCTTCTCGTGCTCGCCCTTCTTCAGCAGCGCCTCGAGCTGCTTCGCCCGCGTCTTCGTCTCCGGCTTGGCCATGCGCCACCTCTCGAGAAAGTCCGGGGCGCCGTCGCGACGCCCGCTGTTGGTCCGAACGGCAGGGAGCGAATGTAGCGTCGCTCTACCGCGCATGATCGCACCTGTACAGAGGGCGCCCCGGATCTCCCCCGGCAGGACTGCGCGGCGCCCGGCCCGGCTGGCGGCGCCTTGCGACGAACCTCCCCCCGGTGCAGAAGGTCCGCGCATGGACGCGCAGCCTCCGAAGGCCCGCAGGCCCCTCGTGCTCGCCTCGATCGTCGCGGTCCTCGGCGCGCTCGGGCTCGTCGCGGTGCTCTCGCCGGACACGCTCGCGCGGCTCGTGCGCCCGACCCCCGGCGGCGACTTCACGCTCCCGTCCCACGCCGGGCCCGTCTCTCTGCGGAACTTCCGCGGCCGCGTCGTGCTCCTGTACTTCGGCTACACCTTCTGCCCCGACGTCTGCCCCACGACGCTCTCGGATCTCTCGGTCGCGCTGCGCTCCCTGACGCCCGCCGAGGCGGCGCGCGTGCAGGTGATCTTCGTCTCCGTCGACCCCGAGCGCGATCCGCCCGCGACGCTCGCGACCTACGCCGCGGCGTTTCACCCTTCGTTTGTCGCGGTGACCGGCTCGCCGGCAGAGCTGGCTGTGCTGGCGCAGCGCTACGGCGCCTACTTCGCGAAGCAGACCGTCGACTCGGCCGCCGGCTACCTGATCGATCACACCGCGAGCACGTTCGTCATCGGCCCCGACGGCGTGCTGCTCGAGAAGCTCGCCTACGCCACCCCACCCGCGGAGATCGCGGCCCGCCTGCGCGCGCTGCTCTCCGAACCCTGGAGCCCCCCGTGATCCGCCTCGCCCTCCTCGTCGCCGTGGGGCTCGCCCCGCTCTCTGCGCTCGCGCTCTCGCCGACCGTCGCGCCGGTCGCGCCGCCGGAGCCCGCCGTGATCGCGCACGGGATCGACGATCTGAAGTTCGAGCAGCCGTGGGTCCGCCTGCCGCCGGCGGGAGGCAAGGTGACCGGCGGCTTCGTGAAGATCGTGAACAAGTCTGGCGTAGAGCACGCGATCGTGAAGGCCTCGAGCCCGATCGCGAAGGTCGTGGAGCTGCACACGCACGTCGAGGAGAACGGCGTCTTCCGGATGCGGCCGATCGAGCGGATCGTGCTGCCGCCGCACTCCACGACCGAGCTCAAGCCGGGCGGGCTTCACCTGATGTTCTTCGAGCTCAAGGAGCCGCTCAGCGCCGATGGGAAGGTGACGTTCTCGCTGACGCTCGAGGACGGCTCGGCGGGCACGCTGCAGGTGCCGGTGCGCGCGTTCGAGGGGATGGAGAAGAGGCCCTAGCCGATCGTGTAGACGGCCAGCGGCGCCTCGCGACCGCGCACCTTCACCTCACCGACGGGCTGCAGGACTTCTCCGGCCGGCAACCGTCGGACGGTCTCCTCGCTGATCAGCACCTCGACGTGCTGCTCCTTGGTGAGCCCCTCGAGCCGCGCGGCGACGTTGACCGTGTCCCCGATCACCGTGAACTCGAGCCGCTCCTCCCCGCCGAGGCAGCCGGCGACCACGAGCCCCGAGTGCACGCCGATCCCGATGCCGAGCGCGCCCTCGCCCCGCGCGACCCGCGACGCGTTCACCTCGCGCAGCGCCCGCTGCAGCCCGCGCGTGGCCCGCACGGCCCGGAGCGCGTGATCGTCCGCGGGCGTCGGCGCGCCGAAGACCGCGAGCATCCCGTCGCCCATGAATTTGTCGACGACGCCCTGCTCCGCGCGGACCTCGCGCGCGAAGGCCCCCTGCAGCTCGTTGAGCAGCCGCAATACTTCCTCCGGCGGCCGGCTCTCCGCGAGCGAAGTAAAGCCGCGCAGATCCGTCACGAGGATCGTCGCGTCGAGCTGCCGGGGCGGCGGGATGAGGCCGGCGCCGGCGCCGTGCGCGCGCTCCACTAATTCCTGCGGCAGAAACCGACCGAGCAGGACCTTGCTGACCTCCGCCCGCATCGCGCGGCGCACGAGCCCCATCAGGCGGACGCCGAGGAACGCGACCGCGAGCTGCAGCGCGGCGACGTAGAGGATCGACCAGGCGAGCGTGGGCGTCAGGAACAGCAGCGCGCCCACGTACGAGCCGACGCCCGCGACCGTGGAGGCGACCACCGCGCGCCGCTGCAGCCGCAGCGCGCCAGACAGGATCAGGAGCGCCGCCGTGATCCCGAAGCTGGTGCTCACGTTCTGCACGCCCGAGGGCGTGTGGCCGAGCACGCGCCAGACCGCGACGTGTTCGCCGACGAGCACGAGCGCGTCCCACGCCGGGATCGCGAGGACCATCCACGAACGGAACCCGCCGCGCCGGAGCGCGACCATCAGCCCCGCTGCGGGCAGCACACACGCGAACGTGCCGAGCCCCAGCCAGAGCGGCGTGCGGAGCGGATAGCCGAGCGACTCGAAGGCGTGCACGTGGGAGGCGAGCTGGAACGTGGCCGCGAGCGAGAGCACGCCGAGGCGCACCCACGCCAGCGTGAGCTCGTTCTGTTCGGCCTCGTGGCGCAGCGTCGCCTCTACGGACGCTGCGAGACCGGTCTGGGGCGCGACGGACACGGCGGCAGTCTATGCGGACAGGAGCAACGCCTGCCGCAGGGTCCGAAGGAGTGGCTCGGCCAAAAAAAAGAAGAAGGACGTCACGGCATGAGCGGCGGGGGGGGCCACTCGGGGGGACCGCGACGTCCTTCCGCGTGGAGGTGCTGCACCCCGCGTGCCACACCTGCGTGCTCGGGAATCCGGGCGGTTGCAGGCGCCCGAGCCCGCCGTGCCACACTTGCGCCTTGCATCGTTGCAGCGGGCCTTTCATCCGCGAAATCTCGGTATGCCGCGCTACAACGCACGACGGGCCGGACCTTGGAGACTCGCCCCGGGACCGGCCCGACCGTAGGTGTATCCAGACCCTGACGGGTTCGCCCTACTTCATCGCGCTCCAGGCCGGAGCCATCACATTGGAGGCGAACCAGGCGAAATCGGTGGGGGTGTTCGTCCGGGCGGAGCGCGGCTGCGTCGGCTTGATCCAGCCGTCGTTGAAGCCCTTGTTGAGCTCGACGTAGCCGCGGGCGAAGGCCTCGGGCAGGCCCATGCCGACCATGCCCTTGACCGCGTCTTCGTAGGGGAACTGAACGTACGGGAGCTCCGGCTTGCCGATCGCGGCGCCCAGCAGCTTCGTGACCTCGGCCATCGTGAGATCACGCGGCCCGAGCAGCTCGCGCACGGACGAGCCCGTGAAGGAGAGCGTCGTGAGCTCCTCGAGCGCCGCCGCGCCGATGTCGCGCGTGGCGATGAAGGGCATCGGCAGGTCGCCCTTCGCCGCAGAGCCGTTGATCGCCATGGCCTTCACCAGGCCGAGGTTTCCGAGGAAATTCTCCATGAAAAAGCTCGGGCGCAGGTGCAGCACGTGCAGGCCGGCGACGCCGTTGAGCGCCTGCTCCAGATCGTAGAGGCCTCCGACCGGGCCGTTGCCGTCCTTCCGATCGGCGCCGACCGAGCTGAGCGTGACGACGTGCTTCACGCCGCCGAGGTTCGCGGCGAAGTTGCCGGCGACCGCGCGCTGGTAGGCGCGGAAGTCCTTCGCCGCGAAGTTCGGCGGGATCATCAGGAAGGCGGCGGTCGCGCCCTCGAACGCCTTCTTCACGAAGGCCGCGTCCTCGACGCTGCCCACCGCGACGTCCGCGCCGCGCTGCTGGAACGCCGCGAGCTTGCCGGCCTCGCGGCCGATCACGCGGACCTTGCGACCGTCCTTGAGCAGACCGTCGGCGATCGCGCCGCCCATGTGACCCGTCGCACCCACGACTACGAAGAGCTGGCTCATCCTGTGTTGCCCCCGTCCTGCTGGAATGTCTCGCCACGGATCGTGGCGGCGCTCGTGTCTAAGGGGCCCTGCGCGGGCGCGCAACCAAGGCCGGCCCTCCCGTGAGGCCCCCGGAGAGCGCGTCAGCCCTCCCGCAGCTCCCGCGGCGCGTTGGGGTGGCGCTCGAGCAGCAGGCGCAGGCCGGGCTTCGTCCGCACGGCGGGCAGCTTTGCCAGATGCAGCAGCAACGGCGGCGGCGTGCCCGGCCAGCGCGCGAGGTTCGTGATCAGCAGGTGCGAGGTGAGCGTGCGCGCGCAGAGCATCGCGACCGTGCGACCGTCGAGGCCGAGCCCCACCAGCGCCGGCAGCACGCGCCCCTCGGTCGTGACGATCAGCTCGACCTTCTCCTCGGGCGGCGCGCTGCCGAAGCGCCCGCGCAGGGCCGTCGAGGCGCTGCGCCGGGTGCGCTCGGGGAGATCGCGATCGATCGTCAACTTCTGCAGCTGCAGCAGGCGGCGATTGGCCGTGAGGCTGCGGAGCATGCCCTCGGTCAGCTGGGGATTGCGCAGCAGCAGTCGCTGGACCTGCGCGTCGCGCGCGAAGGGAGGGCGCTGCACGAGCTGCTGGAGGCCCGCGGGGTTGCGGTGGTGGAGCGCGATGAGTCGCGCGTGGGAGAGGCCCGCGAGGGCGTTGTCCAGGAGCTTCGCGATCACCTGCGGGACGGGGTCGAGGCAGAGCGCGAGGAGGACGTCGCCGTCGGCGGTCGCGGCGAGGGCGAGGCGTTCGTCCTGCGGGAGCGGGTGCAGGCGGGCTTCGTAGAGGCGGCGGTGATCGCCGGTGAGGGCGGCGTCAGCGGCGGCGTCAGCGGCGGCGTCAGCGGCGGCGTCAGCGGCGGCGTCAGCGGCGGCG
>CAYHCR010000064.1:0-3741 GCA_964354895.1 uncultured Myxococcales bacterium
CTCCGCGGGCGGCTCGCCGGTGGAAGTGCCTACCAGCGCCCGCGCGAGGATCGGGTCGAAGTGCCGGGTCGACCGCCGGAAGGCCTCGAGCAGGCGACGCAGGAGGAGCTCGCTCTTGGTCGTCGCCCACGCAGTGGGACCGAGTCGCGCGAGCTCGCCAGCGAGCTCGGTGGCCGTCTCGACGCCCATCTGGCCGCGGAGCAGCTCATCTGGCTCGACTCCGAGCGCCTTCGCGACGGGCCGCACGAACGCCAACGGAGCGCAGTCGCCGCACCCCCGACGCAGGCAGTCGCGCCCAGCGACCGTCGCGGCCAACGTCTCTTCCAGCCAGCCGGGCTGCGGGGGATGGCGCATCGACCGGACCTCCCTTCGCGACGCCGGAAGCGGACCAAGCGTCATCCTGCCAAACGTGAACGTATTGCGCCAAGCCACGAGCCTGCGTCGCGACGCCTGTCTCGGCGTATCGTTCGCGAACCGAGCGAGAGGTCGCGACCCGACGGAGACCGCAGGGCCAGCTCTGCACTCATCGGCGTCCTCGCGAGACCCGGGTGAGACGAACTGGGTCTACCTGCCGTCTTCTCCCTCGAAGAGGTGACCGCCTTGAACCGACTCGATCCTCCGGCCGGCTGGCTCGGCCCGCTGCTCCGCTCCGTCGCTGCGAAGGCCTGCTTCAACGGCGCCTACTGCTTGACGTGTGGGCCGGGGCAGATGCCCGAAGCGATCTGCGAACTCCTCGGTCTCCCCCCTCCCACCGGGGGGAGAGCGTTCCCCGCCGAGGCCAGCGCACTGCTCGTGTCGGAGCTGAGGTCGTTGCCCGGTGAGCTCCTCGACGACGCGATGGTCGCCTCGTTCGCGAGCCGGCTCATCGCCGACCTCGCAGGACGCGATGCCGAGGGACGAGAGGCGATGCGACGGTCGCTCGGGGTCTGCCCTGCCGGAAGGATGCTCGAGCGGGGGCTCCGCTCCGCCGAGGAGAGCAGGGCGAGGGCGGCCGCGAAGGAGGGCGAACTCGAGCATGCTCGGGAAGCCCGGCGCGAGGGAAAGGCCAGCGCGCACGCCGAACGCGTGGCGAAGGGCCCCGAGCGGAAGGCGGCCTGGCTTGCGAGGAACGCCAACAAGGCCGGCGAAGGGGAGGGGGAGCGATGACGCAGAACGCTGTCGAGGAACTCTTCCGGCCCGGCCCCCATCGTCCGATCCTGGATCGTGCGGCGCCGATCGTCCGCACCGGCCGCGAGTCGGAGCCCGATGCCGGCCCTTCGTGGCAGCGGGAGCCCCTCGTCGAAACGCCGCGGTAGGCGCGTCGTGAAACGTGACGCTCGCCTCGAGCAGTGTCCCGAGTGCGGTCGGCTCGCCGTGAACACGCAGACCGTGCTGCGCGGGCACGGAGGTCGCTTCGTCGCGTTCGTGCCGCGGCTCGAGCCGCTCGACGCCGAGCCGATCGAGAATCTCGAGGCGGAGCTCGCGGGTCTCGAGCCGTGGCTGCGGAAGATCGACTGGTACCCGATGACGAACATGATCAGCCCGAGCGCGCTGCAGGCGGCAGACGTTCTCGCCTACCGGCTCGACGCCGGCCGGGACCCGGACCGCGAGAGGATCGAGGTCGCGAAGCGTCACCTGCGTGCGCTTCGGGCAGGCTTCCGACGCATTCTGTCGTAGGGAGTACCCGCAGCTCGAGGTGTCACGACGAGGCTGCGGCCTTGGCCGCAAAGGCTTCGCGGAGCCAGTATTGACCGTCCGAGCCGAAGTCTTCATCGATCGCGGCCCATGCTGTCGACGATCACGACGAAGCGCGTCCGCTCGATCGGTCCAGGCGCGGCCTCGAGACCCGCGCGGACCTGTCGCCGACGTGCATTCTTGCGCCGCCGCGATCGCGGTCGCGGCGACCAAAATCTCGCGGTTCCGCTCGAGCGGCGACAATGCGGGAGGTCCTCGCGGTGCGCCAGCGGCAGACGCAGGTGGAGGATGCGGCGAGGCTCGCGAGGCCCTCGTCGGAGGAGCCGAAGGAGCGCAAGGCGCACGTCGATCTCTCGCGGCGCTCGGCCGCGGAGCCGCTCGATGCGCGTCCGCTCGTGCCGTACGCGGCGAGGCGCGAGGACTGCGTTTGGCACCTCGAGGCGTCGCTGCGAAGGCTCGAGCAACTGGTTGATGACGTGTTGGCCGCCTGGGACCTGTCCGAGGTCGTGCGGTATCGGGAGCGGCAGCTGCGGAGCTTCCCGGGTGCGACGCCGTTGGAGCTGGCGCGGGCGCGGGTCGTGACGAAGGCGGTGCGGACGTGGCTCGCCCGTCGGCGCGTCGCGGGCGGACCGAGGCTCGAGACGCGGAAGGCACTGCGCACGCGCATGTATGCGGCGCAGGTCGAGGCGCAGGTCGAGGGGCTCGAGCGGATCGCGGCGGAGCTGCGGGCGCTGTCGCGGGAGGCGCCGAGCCGTCGGCGGCGACAGGCGGAGCAGGCGCTGTCGCGACGGGAGGCGAGCATCGGCGGCGGGACGATGCCGCCCGTCGTGTCCGAGACGGAGCGGTACGCGGCGGCGGAGGCGGCGCTGCGGCTCGCGTGGATCGAGCGGGTAGAACGGCCGACGTGAGACGTTGCGGGCCGAATTGCCGTCACGGGAGCCATGATGATCGAACTCCTCTTCGCCACCTCGCTCGCGCTCGTCGCACTCACGAAGCTCGCCGATCTCTGGACCACGCTGCAGAACGTGGATCGGCACAGCGAGACGAACCCTCTCGGGGCGAGGCTCTTCCACAGGTTCGGGGAGCGCGCTGGCGTCGGCATCGTCGGTCTCCTCGCAGCGCTCCTGATCGCGCTCTCGTACGCCTCGGCGTGGGGCACGGGGCCGGTCGCGCAGGTGGCGGTCGCGGCGATGGGGCTGCCGATCGCCCTCGTCCAGGGCGCGGTCGCGCTCACGAACCACACCGGTCGCTCCAACGCGATCACGCGCTTCCTCGCGGACATCCACAGGCGGTTCCCGCGCCCGTGACCTTGGCCGACACGGACGTGTCAGACCGTCCCCCGCGCGGGCCTCTCCCGCTCGGAGGCCCGCATGCCCGTCGCGCCCGTGCTGCTCGTGGTCGACAGGTCGCAGGCGATGGCGAGCGGCCGCGGCCTCGAGCGGTTGCAGCGGGGGCTCGAGGCGCTCGTCGCAGCGCTGGCCGCGGAGGCGCAGTCGGGGATGGCGGTCGCGCGCTTCTCGTCGAGCGGCGTGGTCGTGCCTATCACGCCGGCTGGGGCCCTCGTCGTGCCTCGGCTCGATCTCGGGGAGAGCTTCGAACTCGGTCCGGCGCTTGAGCGGGCGGTCGAGGCGGCGGTGTCGTGCGGGAAGCGTTGCAAGTCTGCGCAGCAGGCGTTTCGCAGACCGGTCGTCGTCGGCTCGGCGGGCGCATCGGAGGGCGAGGACTGGGAGCGGGCGGCGAGGTTCGCGCGGGCAGCGAAGCCGACCCGACGCGCGCTCGTGCTGGCGATTGGCGTCGGTCCGATCGTCGATCTCGACCAGCTCGGCGACTGCTCGGCGACGGATGCGTCGGCGTATCGCGTGGCACCGGGGGAGCTGCTGGCCTTCTTCGAGTGGCTCGCGGCGAAGCTGCGGGGCGAGGCGCACGCGCTGCCGGGATCGGGCTCGGAGCCGGCGGGTGGAGGCTCGCCGCCGGCGCAGGTGGGGGTGGTGATGCGCGTGCGGCGGTACGCGGAGGCCTGAGCTGCCGTCTCGTCCGCCGAGCCGTCCGAACAGGAGGCATCGCATG
>CAYHCR010000064.1:3751-9810 GCA_964354895.1 uncultured Myxococcales bacterium
CGAGAGGCGGAGGCGTCAGTCGGTCTTTCGTGCGCACTGGGCAGGGATCCTCCGCCGCTGGGGCGTGGATCCGGTCGAGGATCGTCGCGCGCTCGCACACTTCGTCGAGGCACATCGCTGCTGCGATGGACATGCAGCGGCCGATCGCGCCTTCCATGGATACAAGCGCGAGCGCGCTGGCTGGGCATCGTTGCAGGAAGAGTAGCTGCGCTTCGCCGGTCGCCGCGACAAGCGCGGCGCGACCTCGCGCGCTCCGGCCTGCCGGAGTGGTGGAACGTATGCCATGGTGACAGGCTGCTCGCGCAGACTCCCGAGGAGGCTCACATGGCGCTGGCCCTCGTATTGGACCCGGATCGAGAAGACGCGCTCGGCACGCTCTGGCGCGTCGAGGTCGGCGGAGGGCCGCCGCCTGCAGACGGGGCCGCCTCGGCCGCACCGAAGCTCGAGGACGGCGGTGCAGCCTTCGCGTGGCGCTCTCCGAACGACGACGTCCTCGCCGCGTTGCGCGCGCTGGCTGCCGCGTCGAAGCTCCCGCGTCGCGTGCCGCCGGCGTTGGAAGAATTCCTTGAGTGGCACGGGGACGAGCTCCTCGAACACGCGGGGCTCGAGGACGAGGAGGCGCTCGAAGACCATCACCGCGTCGCGTTTCTTCGCTCCTGCGCAGACGATCCCGAGCTCGCCTCGGGGCTCGAAGGCGGCGAGGAGCCCTGGGCGGTCGCGGACGGCGAGAGCTGTCTCTCCGCGATGGCGGAGCGCATGCCGCTGCCGGATTGGGCCGACTGGGAGTCGTACGACGACGGCGGGGCCGGCGCCGGCTTCGACAACGTGGGGCTGCTGCTCGAGCCGGGACGCACGTTGGAGGAATGGGTCGCGTGGTACGCGAAGGCCCCAGCGCCGCACGCCCCTCCGACCGCCGCGCCCGACGTAGCGAAGCTGGAGCAGCTGCCGGCGCTGCTGCTCGAGGCCGAGGAGCTCTCCGAGAGCGACCGTGCTGGTGGGAAGGCGCGACGAGTCGTGGTGATCGAGCTGTTGCGTCGGAGCGCGGCGCCCTCGGCTCGATTCGAGGCGGTGTTTCGGGCGAAGCGGCCGAACGTCGCGGCACTCCGCGTCCTCCGGCTCGGCGAGGGGAGCCGCGAGGAGGCGAGGCTGCAGGCGCTGTGGGCCCGGCGCGCCGCGCTCACCGCCTGTCTTCCGTTCCACGGACTCGGCGAGGCGGGGCGCGAGGGCCTCCTCTCACGGGGGCTGGCGGGCGGCGCGCGCGTGCTGGCGGCCGACGCGCGCGCGAGCCTCGCGGCGCACAGGGAAGCGACCGAACGCGCGATCGCGGCGCTCGATCGGCTCATCGTCGCCTGCTGGTGCGACCGCTACTACCTGCCGGAGGAGCTGGTGGCGCGGCGTGGGGGCGGCGATGGCGAAGCGTGAGGCGAAGGACGTCGAGCAGCTTCGGGTCCACCTTGCGCGCCTGGCGGAGCTCATGGAGCCTGCCCTGCCGCTTGCGGACGGTCTCCACCTCGGTCGGGTCGATGGATGGCTCGAGCCGCATCACTTCCTCTCGTCGTTCGCGCTCGGTGGGCCGACGCTCGCGCGCCTGCGCAGATCTGCGCGGTGCGCAGCCGAGCCGCGGCCCTTCACCAGAGCCCGGCTCGCCGCGGCGCATCGCGACCTTCGGATCGTGCTCGACTCTCCGTATCGGCGGCAGCTCGCCCGAGGGAGTCCGCTGCTGCGCCGCTTCGGCCCGATCGACGGAGCCTGGCAGGAGCGACTCGAAGCGCGTTTGCGGGAACTCTCCGACGCGATCGCAGCACCTCCCGTCGCGAACGATCTCGACGCCTGGCTGGCGACCCTGCGGGGCGTCGAGACCGCGGCGGCGCTCGCGCGCCTCGAAGGGGCTTGCTGGGAGTCATGGTTCGGCGTTGCGGCGCAGGCAGGAAGGATTGTGGCCGCGACGACCGGACGCAGGGGCGGCGCAACGGAACTGCCGCCGCAGTTCGCGACGCTCCCGAGGGGTGCGGAGGAACCCGATCGAGCTCTGATCGACCTCCTGATATGGCCGCTCGGCCCATGGGTCGCGGCGGTCGGTGCACCCCCGCCGCCGCCTGCGGTGAACCTGCGTTTGCGCGAAGCCAGCTGGCGTTCGAGGTGGGAGCAGCTCTGCGGCTGGTTTCACGAACGGCTGGCGACGCCCCTGCGTGAGCGCTTGCACCGGGTCTTGAGCGGGCTCGCGCTCTTTGCGCCGCTCGCTGGGGCGACGCCTCCCTCCGGATCGTCGTTCGCGGCGGCATTGCCACGCCTCGAGAGCCGCGACCAGCTCGACGCCGTCGGGCGTGCGGGGACGCCGTTCGCGGCAGCGCTGCTCCTCGCCGCGCGAGCGCCCCGCTCGTTCCGCTTCTACGTTCCAGTCGAACGGTTCGCGCTCCTCGCGACGGAGGCGACGCTCGAGGAGCTCGATTCGGTGCTGCCCGAGGAGGGTGCCTGGTCGTCGCCGAGCAAGCCCGATCTCGACGAGCTGAGCGATCCGGCAGAACTGCTCGCGTTCGTCCAGACCTGGGCCCGCTTTCAGCGCGTGGTTCGTTCGCGCGGCCTCGCCCTGGAATTGCCGATCCGCTGGTTCGCCGGCGCGGGTCCCTCTCGAGCCAGGGAGCTGGCGCTGCTCGCCGCCGCCGGCCTCGAGTCTGGTTGGCGAGGTGAGCCCGGCGATCCGCTCGCCCGCACCGAGCTCGTACTCGCGCTCGCTGCCGAGGTGGCGCCCCGCCTTGCTGCTGGATTGCTCGCGACGACGCGGCCCGCACCAGCCGGTCTTGCCAGACGACGCTGTCCCTCCTTCGCCGCGTGGTTGGGCTGGCCAGCGAAACTTGACGAGCTGCTTCACCTGCGTCGGCTCGCTGGCGAGGAGGCGCAGCCGCCTGCACGGCTGCTCGTCGACTTCGAGGCCGCCGAGCGGGTCGAGTCCCAGCTTCGGCACCTCGCGAGCTCCGAGGGGCTCACTCCGCGCCTCCAGCGGCGAGAGGAGGCGCTGCGGCGTCGCCTCGAGGCCGGAGCGTTCCGCGGGCCGAAGCGGACGCTCGCGAGGCTCGCTGCCGCCCTGCCGGAGACGCGCGCGCGGGCGGTTGCGCACCAGCTCGAGCTCTTCACCGGAGAGCTCCTCCAGCGTCGGCTCGGGATCGTGCCTCCGAAGCTGACGGCGGCCTGGATCGACGCGGCGCGCTTTCTCGTGCAGAAGCCCGCGGGCGCCTCGTTGCTGGAGGCGCTTCTTCGCTTCGCGGCCGCGCACCCGGGCGAGAGCTTCGCCCGACAGGCGCCTGCCTGCCGAGGATGGCAGCGGGAGGCCGCGCGCCGGTTCGACCTCGAAGCGTGGTGGCGCCACCGCGAACGGACCGTCGTGATCGCTCGACGGCGCTATCTCGCCTCGACCGAGGAGGACCCGCTCGAAGCGCTGCGCATGGGGGTGCCGTTCGGGAGTTGCATGAGCATTCGGTCCGCCGGGAGCGAGAACTCCGCAGGGCCATTGCTCAACGCGATCGACGCGAACAAGCGCGTGCTCTACCTGCGCGACGCCCGCGGGACGATCGTCGCCCGGCGCCTCATCGCGATCTCGAGGCAGTGGCAGCTGCTGCGCTGGAAGGACTACTCCGTGCTCGGGGACGAGCACGGTGAGGCTGTCGCGCGAGCCTTCGACGCACTGCTCGAGGCGATCGCCACGGAGACGGGCCTCCCCAGGGGGGCTGCAGGACGGCCGGCAGAGCTGCACGATGCGCCCTGGTATGACGATGGCGTCGTCGGAGACGGATCGATGGATTCGCTCTCCGCACGGTACTGCGAGCACCTCGGGCGCTCGGTGCACGCCTCGACACAGCTCGCGCTCGACGCGACCTGCTGGAATGCGCTCCGCGAGCAGGACGTGGCGACGCTCGTCGAGCTCCTCTCCACCCCGCGCACCCTTCCTGATACCGCCTCCTCGATGCAGCTGCTGGAGGCGGAGGCGCTCGTATATGAACGCCTCGGAGCCGACGGGCTGCGCCGGCGAGCCCGGTCCCGGTCGGGGCTCTGGTTGCCCCTCGGTCGTCAACTGCTCCACCGACGAGGCCTCGACGGCCTCTTCGAGCTCGCTCGCCCGGGCAATCCCGTCGAGGCCTGGGAGGTCTTCGAGCACCTCCTGTATCGCTTCTCGCCCAGCGGCGGGCTCGCGCTCCGCGTCGCGCAGGCGGTTGCAGGACGCGGGCGACACGTCAAAGGCCACGAATTGCGCGAGCTGACCGGAGCGATCATCTGGCTCTGTGAGGAGCAGCCTGTCCGGCAGCTCTTCACGGCGCTCGATGCGCTCGATGCGCACCCGGCCGTGGCCGCAGACCTCGCCCCCATGATCGCCTCCGCGGTGACCTCGGTCCTGCCCGGCACGGGGCCGAACGACGAGGTGGAGCTGATCCGCCGCCTCGGCTCGGCCGCTGCATCCGAGCTGTCTCTCCGGGCCGCCGTCGCGCTGCTGTGGGTTCGTCCGCCTGCGCCCGAGGCTCGGAGTGCTCGTCGCCGCAAGCTCCAAGAACTCGGCAAGCGACGCCCGGGGGCGTGGAGCTGGCCCGGCTTCGAGGAGGCGCTGCTCTTCGCGAGCGGAGAGGCGCAGCCCTCGCACGTCGCTTCACAGTTCGCCCGAATCCACGTCGGCACGGAGGCGGAGGCGCTCGCGGCCTTCGATGCCTTGCGGCGCGAGTTCGGCTACGAGGCGCTGGCCGCATGGGCGCAGGCGCGCGGCGCGTTGCCGAAGCGCGACGACCTCTCGAGGAACTTCTGCCAGTGCTCCGTGACCTCCCGAGCGGTCCTGCGCGCTGCCTGGACGATGCCCGAGCATCGCGATTGGGCCGCGTGGGTCACCGGAGGTCACCTCTTCAACTGCTCGTTCTTCGCGTTCGTACAGGCGATCGGGCACGGGCCGGGAGCGCCCGCGGCTGCAGCTCGGGAGCTCGGGCGTCGGGTCACCGGCAAGGAGTGGTGCTACCCCGACCTCGTCCCGGAGCTATTCAGTGCCTTGCTGGACGGCGCGGCCGAAGCAGGTCCCAGCGCCGCGGACGACCTCCTGACCTGGTGCGGCACCGATGCGACGGTCTCTGCGTTCGTGGATCGCGTCGTCGCAGCCCATGCTCCGCCGGCCAAGTGGGCCGCGTTGGAGTACTGGTCCTCGACGGGGAAGCGATGGCTGCGGGAGGGCTTCGAGGCGAAGGCGGCAGGAGGCGGTTGAACGGAGTTGCGCAGGAGTTGCTCGCGACGCGGTTGCGCTTCGACTTCTCGAGCTCAACCAGGCTGCCCCGGCCGCACCCGCCGGAAGTTCTGCCGCAGCTCCCGCAGCTTCTCCGCGGCCACGTCCGCCCGCGCACGGTCCCGCGCGGTGCACGCCTCGAGGCGGAGCGCGAGCAGGTCCGCCGCCGCGAGCACGCTCGGGATCAGCATGTAGGTCATCGGGTACCAGTCGGTCTTGCGCAGCCACGGCTCCACGCGCGCGAGCTCATCCTCGAGCGCCTCGATCGGCTCGGGCGGGAGCGGCGTCGTCCGCTCGAGGAAGCTCACCGAGCGCTCGCCGTGGGTGTGCACCGGCGCTCCCGCGGACACCGCGAGGGCACCGCAATCGGGGCACTGCACCAGCCGCCGTTCAGCGCCCATCGCACGCCTCCCGCAGCGCGTCCGCGAGCTGCTCCGCCTCCCACGAGAAGCCGCCGTCCGCTTCGGGTGCGTGACCGAAGTGGCCGTGGAGCGACGTGCGCTCGTAGATCGGCCGATCGAGCGCGAGCCGATCGCGGATCCAGCGCGGCGTGAGGGGAGCCAGCTCGCGGAGCGCCGCTTCGATGCGTCGGTCCGGGAGACGCCCCGTGCCAGCCGTGTCGACGCGGAGCGCGAGCGGTTCGGCGACGCCGATCGCGTAGGCGAGCTGGAGCGTGCAGCGACGGGCGAGCCCCGCGGCGACGACGTTGCGCGCGAGCCAACGGGCGGCGTAGGCGGCGGAGCGGTCGACCTTGGTCGGGTCCTTGCCGGAGAAGGCACCGCCGCCGTGGGGGGCCGCGCCGCCGTAGGTG
>CAYHCR010000065.1:0-9777 GCA_964354895.1 uncultured Myxococcales bacterium
ATCATGGCCTTCTGCCGGCGGGTGTCGAGGCCGGCCTCGTGCAGCCGGCGCGACGCCTCGAACGTCGAGAGCCGCTCGTCGTGCAGCACGACGGGCCGGTGGAGCGCCTCCCGCGCCGCGGCCGCGAACCGCCGGGACTTGAGCGCGCGCGGCCCCTCGGTGCCGTCCATGTTGAGCGGCAGGCCGACGACGATGGCGACGATCTCCCGCTCCTCGCAGAGCACGAGCAGGCGGGCCAGATCCTTCACCTGCGCGGTGCGACGGATCGTCTCGATCGAGGTGACCCAGGCGAGGTCGTTGATCCACGCCACGCCGATCGTGCGATCGCCGACGTCGAGGCCGAGGGTGCGTGCGCCGCGCAGATCCGTCACTCGGGCTCCGGGGGCGCGTCGCGCAGCGCGTGCAGGCGGGGGGTCGGGTCGGGGAGGCCATGCTCGGCGGCGTAGCGGCGGACCGCCTCGATGCGGTCGAGGGTCGGCGGATGGCCGCGGAAGAGCACGACCCAGACCGTCGGCGGGGACGGATCATCGCGGGAGTCGCGCGCGAGCTTCTGGAAGAGGCCGGCGAAGGCGGCCGGATCGGGCTGCAGCTGCAATCCAAACTGATCGGCCTCCGCTTCGCCCGCGCGCGAGAGCGCGTTGCGCACCGGCATCGACACCTCTGCGGCCAGCGCCATCGCGAGGAACAGCAGCGGCAGGGCGGCGGGGTCCGTGGCGCTGCGGATCCCCGCGAGCCCTCGCGCGGCGGCGGCGCGCAGCGCGCGGTCGAGGCCGAACAGCAGCGGCAGCACGGTCGCGGCGGCGAGCCAGAGCTTCCACGGCGAGGCCTCGCGCTCGCGCACGTGGCCGAGCTCGTGGGCGACCGCCGCAAGCACCTCGTCGGGCGTGTAGCGTTGCAGGAGGTTGTCGTTGAGCACGATGCGGCGGTTGGGGCCGACGCCCGCGAAGTAGGCGTCGGGCAGCTTCGTGTAGAGGCTGGAGGACTCGACGTCGACCCCTGCGACCGTGAAGCCGGCGCGCCGCACGAGCGCGTCGATCGGCGCGCGCAGCTCGCCGTCGAGCGGCCGCTGGTCGAAGTGGATCCGCGCCTTGAGCGGATCGAGCAGCGGCGCCACGATCAGCCCGGCGGCGGCGGCGAGCCCGAGCCACAACCACCACCTGCGCAGCTTGCGGGCGAGGCCGAACAGGCCGAACGCCAGCGCGGCGAGCGAGAGCGCGGAGGTGACGCTCTGCTTGAGCAGCATCGACAGGAAGATCGGGAACGTCTGGTTGGAGGTCCCGAAGCGGTGCGCCCGGAACCAGCCGGCGTAGAGATCGAACGGGAGATCCCAGAGGTTGAGCAGCAGCAGCAGCAGCGTGAGGTACGCGGCCGAGGCGACCCAGCTGCGATCGCCCCAGACGCGGTCCATCGCCAGCGACAGGCGCACCCGCGCGACCGGTCCGGACAGCTTTGCTGAGATTCGATCGGCCAGCGCGAGCAGCCGCCGGTTCCCGCCGAACGCCACGAGCCCGATCCACAACGCCATCGCCCAGACGTGGCTGGCGAGGCCGGAGAGGTGGCGCTCGGTCGCGTACGCGCGGACCGTCGCGAGCTCCGCGAGCGGGAGCAGATCTTCGGGCGAGAGCGCCGGCACGCGTCAGGGCGCGGCGGCGCGCGACACGCCCCGCGCCTCGTCCGGCGCAGCGGAGATCGGCGTCCTCGCGGGCGGCTCGTCCGCATCGACCTCCTCCGCGCTGGGCGGCGGCCCGTCGTCCACGGCCGGCTCTTCGTCGCGCGCGGCGTCGGCGAGCAGCACCTGCTTCATGCGATCGAGGCTGCCCTTCGTCGTCTCGAGGAAGCCGCCCGCGACGCCGACGCGCTCGGCCGCGCTGATGGTCCGCTCGTAGATCGAGATCGACTTGTGCACGAGCACGCGGACACGCTTGCGCAGCGTCGCGCGATAGAGCGCCGCCTGCGGCTCGTCGAGCGTGGTCGGCACCGGCGCGGTCGTCATCTCCACGTAGAACGTCTCGTAGAGCGAGCCGATGCGCTGGCCCGCGGCGACGCCCCAGTGCGGGTTGCCCATGCGGATCGCGCGCAGGTAGTGGCCCTGCGCGGAGAGCAGCAGCTGCGCCTTGTACTCGAGCTCGTTGCCGAGCTTGGCCGGATCGTCCACCGCGACGAGCTTCACGGAGTTGTAGTGCAGCCGGTAGAGCTCGCCGAGGAAGAACTGCGCCTGACACGGAAAGTAATCGTCGAGCCGCTCGACCTCGCTCCGATCCTTGTAGATCGCGAGCGCCTCGCGCAGCCGCGTCTCCGCCTCCGAGAGCCGGCCCGCCTCGACGTTGCAGACGCCGATGTGGGTCAGCGCGTGGATGCGATCCGTGGAGGTCACGTCGCCGCGCGCAGCGATCTGCTCCAGCAGGGCGATCGCGCCGGAGAAATCGCCGAGGTGGTAGTGGCAGCTCGCCGCGCGCCAACTGGCGTCGAGCGCGTCGCCCTGGCCGCGCACGGGATCCATCACGGTCCGGTACCGCTCCAGCGCCAGCGGGTACTCGCCGAGCTGCTCGTAGGCGACGCCCGCGTTGTATTGCGCGTCCTTCCAGCGCGGGCCGCCCGGGTGCGTGTCGGCGAGCCGCGTGAAGCACTTCACCGCGCGCGTGAAGTCCTGCGCCTGATAGGCCGCCGCCCCGCACGCGAAGAGCTCCTCCTCGTTGAGGCGACTGAGCGCCAGATCCTCCTCGTTCACGGTGACGAGGACGGCGTCCATCTCCAGCACGCGGCCGGTGGCGCAGCCGGTGCCGAGCACGACGAGGAGGGTGACGAGGAGGCGGGCCCGCATGGTGGAGGATGGACAGCGCACGGTGGGGCGAGGTTCCTCCGGGCGGGCGGGTCTCATCAACCCGCGAGGATCTTGACCTGCACGGTGCGCCGGCGCGGGCCGTCGAGCTCGAGCAGGTAGACGGCCTGCCACGCGCCGAGCAGCAGCTTGCCCGCGTCGAGGTTGACCATCGCGCTCGTGCCGAGCAGCGCGGCGCGGATGTGTGCCGGCGCGTTGGGCTCGTTGTGGCCGTACGTGAGCGCGGGGGGCACGGCGCGATCGAGCGCGTCGAGGATGTCCTTGCGCAGCGCCGCGTCGGTGTTCTCCTGGATGACGATCGCGGCGGTCGTGTGCGGACAGAAGACGTGGACGAGGCCATGGGTGATGCCGCTCTTCTGGACGAGCGACTTCAGCTTCGCGGTCAGGTCGACGAACTGCTCCTTCGACTCGGTCGCGATCTCGAGGATGTGGACGGGGGAGGGCATCGAGGTCACCGGGGTCGGGTCAGGTGGGCGGCGATCTTCGCCAGACTGGGGAGATCATATACGTCGGACGGGAAGCGCGGCACCGCCACGAGCGGGGTCGGTGCGACGGCCGCGGCGAGCCGGCCGAGGTGTCGGGCGTCGAGCGCGGCGAGCACGCGCGCCTCGCGGGCGACCTCGACGAGCCGGTCGCCGAGATCGATCGGCAGGCCCCGGCCCGCGAGCGCCGCGGCGACCGCGCCCGGCTCCGGCAGCGCCAGTCCTGCGAGGGGATCGTGATGGACACGATTGCAGACGACCGCCGCGGTCTGCATGCGCTCCTCCGCGAGGAGCGCGTGGAAGTAGATCGCCTCGTCGACGGTGAGCGCGTGGGCGCTCGTCACGACGGCGAACGCGGTCTCCGACGAGCCGAGCAGCTCTTTGACGCGGGCCGCGCGATCCTTGAACACGCCGTACGTGCCCTGGATCTCGACCATGAACGCCGCGAGCTCCTGGAGGGTCTCGGCGCCGGTGAACCGCGAGAGCGTGCGCGCGACGTAGCCGCCGCCGAGCTGGAAGAGCTTGAGGCCGACCGAGCCCGCCTTGAGCGCCGGCCCGAGCAGGACCTTCGCCGCCTCGTTGTCGAGGAAGTCGAGGATCCGGTCGGGCGCGTTGAGGAAATCGAGCGCGTTCGAGGTCGGCGGCGTGTCGAGCACGACGAGATCGAAGCGGTCCGAGGCGTGGAGCTCGTACAGCTTCTCCATCGCGATGTATTCTTGGGAGCCCGCGAGGGCCGAGGAGAGCGTGACGTAGAAGCGGTTCTGGAAGATCCGCTCGCGCTTGTCGGCCGGCAGGTGGCGCGAGAGCAGGTCGTCCCAGCTGCGCTTGAGATCGAGCATCATCGCCCAGAGCTCGCCCTTCGCGGACAGTCCTGCGGCCTGGAGCCGCGCCGCGTCGATGCGGGTCTCGACGTTCCCGAGCTGCGCCAGCCCCAGCGCGTTCGCCAGGCGCCTCGCGGGATCGATCGTGCAGACGATCGCGCGCCGCCCCTGCCGCGCCGCCTCGAGCGCGAGCGCCGCGGCGACGGTCGTCTTGCCCACGCCGCCGGAGCCGACGCAGACGATGACGCGCTTGTGCAGCAGCGCGTCGAGGAGCGGGCCGTTCACTTCACGACCGCCGCCGCGATGGCGTCCGCGACGCGATCGACGTCGAGCCGGCCGAAGTCGCCCTCGCCGGTGAAGAACGGGATCTCGACGAGCGGCAGCTCGAGCTCCTCGATCAGCCGCGCGCCGTAGCGCCGCGTCCGATCGGCGCGCCGCTCGTGATCGTGCGCGGCCGCGGCGAGCCCGGCGAGCAGGGGATCGGGATCCTGCTCGGAGAGCGCGTCGCGCTCGAAGCCTGCGAACCTGCTCTTCGCGGTGCGGTTGAGGAAGGTCATCCCGCAGCGCATGCCGAGCACGCCCGTCGCCGCGCCGTGGAGCTCGATCGTCTCGTTGACGGGCAGCTCCTCCGGCAACGACACCAGGTTCAGCAGCGTCTTCGTCGGATCGACGAGGAGATCCCGCATCCACTCCGCGTCGTCGCGCATCGGGCCCGCCGGCACCGTGTCGATCACCGCCTGCGGCACGCGCAGCAACGTGATGCCGTGGCCCGTCGCGGGCGCGTCGACGAGCACGAGATCCCAGCGGCCCTCCTTCACGTGAAAGAGGATCTTGCCGAGCATCACCAGCTCGGGGAGCGACGGCACGAAGCGGAGGAAGCGCGCGACGAAGCGGTTCTCGAAGACCGCGGCGTAGATCGCCCGGTACTTCAGCTTCATGATCGCGTACTCGCGCATCGCCTCGTGCGGGCGCACGACGACGGCGTCGATGCGGTCGGTGAGCCGGCCGATCTGCTCTCCGACGGGGCGCAGGCCGAGCAGCGGCGCGATGCGCTCCTTGGAGTTGACCTCGCAGACCAGGACGCGTTTGCCCTGAGACGCCGCGACGAGGGCGAGCGCGGCCGTCACGGTCGACTTGCCGACGCCACCTTTTCCGGTCTGGACGAGACAGCGTCGCGCGAGAAGCGACATCGCGCGGACCCTAACGGCGCGATCCGGGAGGGTCAACGAACGCGGCGGCGTTGACGGGCCTGCGCGCGGGGGGTACCCGTTCGGCGCATCGGAACAGGGGGTGCGCATGGGCCTCGATGAGAACCCGGTCGTTCGACGCATGAAGGAGGCCGGCGAGGCCTCGGTGGGCCGGTTCGTGAACGCGGTGCTCGGCGACGAGCGGTTCGTCGGCGCCGTGCAGGTCGACGTGTCTCGGGCGCTCAAGGCCAAGGGGCTGCTCGACGGCTCGCTGCGCGCTGCGCTCGCCACGATGCACCTGCCCTCCACCCGCGATCTGGAGCAGGTGACGAAGCGGCTCGACGAGCTGGACCGCACGCTCGGCGAGATCGACGGCCGGCTCGCGTCGATCGAGGGGAAGCTCGGCGGGTCGCCCGCGGCGGCGACGAAGAAGCCCAAGAAGAAGGGCGCGTGACGGCCGATGCGGATCGTGGGGTTCGTCAACGAGAAGGGCGGCACGGGCAAGACGACGCTCGCGGTCAACTTCGCCGCGTGGCTGGCGATCGAGCAGAAGCAGCGCGTGCTGCTCGTGGATCTCGACTCGCAGGGCCACGCCGGCAAGACGATCGGCATCGACGTCCGCGCCGCGCCGCTCACCACCGCAGAGCTGCTCCTGCAGCCGCGCCTGACGGTCGCCGAGGTCGCCGTCCCGACCGCGATCGAGCGGCTGATGCTCCTGCCCGGCAACAAGCGGCTGGCAGAGCTGCCCGAGCGGCTCGCCGCGGCGCCCGATCGCGAGCTGCGGCTGCAGCAGAAGCTCGACGCCGTCGAGGGCTACGACGTCGTCGTGATCGACGCGCCGCCATCGCCGGGCGTCGCGGCGCGCAACGTGCTGCGCGCCTCCCGCGAGGTCGTGATCCCGGTCGCCTGTACCTACCTGGCGCTCGACGGCTGCGCGGAGCTCGCGGCGACGGTCGAGGAGCTCGCGGCGGGCGCCGGTCGTCCCCGGATCACCGCGGTCGTGCCGACGATGTACCGGCGCAGCGCGCTGGCCGACGCGGTCATCGAGAAGCTGCGGGAGGTCTTCCCGCGCGAGACGACGAAGACCGTCGTGGCGATGAACGTCCAGATCGACGAGGCGCAGAGCCACGGCCGCAGCGTCTTCGAGTACGCGCCGTGGTCCCGCGGCGCACAGCTGCTCGAGAGCGCCTACGAGGAGCTCTGGCGGCGCGGTCGCCGCTGAACGGATCGACCCATGGCCCGCGCCCGACCCAACGCCGACGATCGCGAGTTCCTCGCGCGCTACGACCCGCGGAGCTTCCCGCCGGTCGCGGTGACGGCGGACGTCGTGCTCTTCACCATGCGGCGGCGCTCCGAGGAGCTGCCGCTGCGCCCCGCGGTGCTGCTCGTGCGTCGCGCGGAGTCGCCCTTCGTGCGGGCGTGGGCGCTGCCGGGCGGCTTCGTCCGCGCGGCCGAGGCGCCGGGCGAGGCGGCGGCCCGCGTGCTTCGGGAGAAGACGGGGCTCGACGGCCTGTTCCTCGAGCAGCTGCAGAGCTTCGGCGCGCCGACCCGTGATCCCCGGATGCGCGTCGTCTCGATCGCGCACTGGGCGCTCGTGGACCACAGCCGCCTGCCCCGGCCGCAGTCCGGCCCGCGTGAGCTCGCCGCCGACTGGCAGGAGCTGGGCGCGGACGGGGCCGTGCCGAGCCCGCTGGCGTTCGATCACGACGAGATCGTCGAGACCGCGTTCCGCCGGCTGCGCGCGAAGCTCGAGTACACGAACGTCGGCGCACAGCTGCTCCCGCCGAAGTTCACGCTCGCCGAGCTGCAGGAGGTCTACGAGGGCGTCCTGGGTCGCGAGCTCGACCGGCCGAACTTCCGGAAGAAGCTGCTGCAGTCCGGGCTGGTCAAGAAGGCTGCCGGGCGCAAGGAGGGGCGGCACCGCCCGGCGCAGTACTTCACCTTCGAGGGCGCCACCGACCAGCTGCGCCAGCTCCATCCGCCGTTCCGGTGGTCGGACGAGCCGTAGGGACGACGACGCCCCGTCGGACCCGGGGGTCCAACGAGGCGTCGAGGGAGCGTCATCCGTGCGCTTCGCCCTTCGGGCTTCAGTCGGCCTGTTCGGCGACCTCTTCGTCCGTCGGCGCGACCGTGACGTCCGCGTGGCGGATCGTCTCGCCACGGCGGCGCACCGCCTCCTTCTTGTGGACCTGGCGCCGCAGCGCCTCGATCAGCCGGTCCGCCGCGAGATCGATCGCCTCGTGCATCGACGGACGCAGCTCGTCGATGTGGATCGGCGCGATGCCGGGCACCCGCAGGTCGATCCGGCACGACTTGTCACCCTTGCCGTGCTTGTTCCCGAACTGATCACCGAGCTCGACCTCGAGCCGGGCGGCGGGGTTGTCCACCAGCTTCTCCGCGCGATCGTAGATGTGGGCGTGGCACCGGGACTTCAGGGACTCCGTCAGCTCGAGGTGATGGCCGTGGACCACGAACTCCATGTCGTTCTCCCGGCGGCGACCGTTCGCCGCGCTCTTGCCCCTACTTCTGCTCTTCCAGCTTCTTCTCCAGCTCGGCGAGCTTGTCGCGCAGCGCCTGGATCTCTCGATGGAGCGTGGGCAGGCCCGCCACCGTCTCGTAGGCACCCCGGACGCGATCGTCGAGCCGGCCCTGCCACTCCTCGATCGAGGAGCGCGAGGAGCGGACGAATTCCTGGGCCTGCTCGCGCGGGCTCAGCTGCGCGAGCGCGGCCGCCTCGGGCGTGTCGGAGATGTCGCGGGCCTCTTCTGCCGGCCCACGCTTGAAGACCTTGGCGATGCCGGAGGCCGTGCTCTCGCGGATGTGCGCGACGCGCGGATGGAGCTCGTCGGAGATGAAGGTCTGCAGCCGCTCGCCGCTCCCGCGGATGATGTCGCGGAGCATGCCGAGCGGCATCTTCGAGGTCTTCTTCTCCTCCTCGAAGATGATCTGCGCGAGCGTGACGCTCGTGAGATCTTCCTTGGTCCGGTTGTCGACGATCCGCACCTCGGCGCCGGCCTTCACCATCTCGGCGATCTCGTCGAGGGTGACGTACCGGCTCTCCACGGTGTCGTAGAGCTTCCGGTTCGTATAGCGCTTGATGACCTTTGCGGGTCGCCCAGCGTCGGGTCGCCCAGCGTCGGGTCGTCCAGCGTTCGGGTCGAGAGGCGTCGACGTCTCGTGCTCGGCCAAGGGATTTCCGGCGAATGTGAGGGAACTGCAGAACCTGGAAAGATGATGGGTGCCGGCGCACGGAGTGTCAACGAAGGCGGACGCAGCCTGCGCGATTCCTTGCGAGGAGTGGCCCGGATGGGGAAGAATCCGCCCCGTTTCCGATGGCTCCGAACGCCAGCGCGCCGCACGAGCCTCCGCGCGGGGCCGCGGGGCCGAGGTCTCCGACGTGATCGTCCAGTGCGGGAGCTGCAAGACCCGCTTCAAGATCGCCGACGAGAAGATCTCCGACCGCGGGGTCAAGGTCCGGTGCAGCAAGTGTGGCACCGTCTTCACCGTCCGGAAGGGCGACGGCGACGAGCCGCTGCCGAAGGACGCCCTCTCGCCGAAGGCGCCGGCCCCTGCGGTCCTTCCCCCTCCGCCCGATCCGTTCAGCGACGACGAGTTCTCCAGCACCCGCGTGCAGGAGGTCCCGGCAGAGCTGCTCGGGGCGCTCGCGCGGGGTCGCACCGGGCTCGCGACGCCCGCGCCGGCGCTCCCTCCGCAGCCGGCTGCGCGGCACGTCTTCGGCCCGCCGGGCGCGGATCTCTCCGCGCCGGATCCCTTCCATGACGCCGTCGATCCGTTCCAGTCGACGACCGCGCCCGGCGTCGTCCCGGCGGGCGAGGGCGCGCCGCTCGAGCGGGATCCCTTCGCGGCTGACCCGTTCGGCTCGCTCGCTGGCGACGTCGCGGCCGGGGCCCCGCCGGAGGGCCCCTCGGCCGATCCGTTCGCCGGCCTCGATCTGGGCCTCTCGAGCGCGGGGGCCGCGCCCGTCTCGATCGGCGCCTCTCCCGCCCGCGTCGAGGCGATCCACGAGCCCTCCGTCGATCCCTTCGCGGGCCTCGATCTCGGGACGGCCGGAGGGCGCCGCGCCGCGCCCGGCTCGGACCCGACCGCCACGCCGGGACCCAAGGCGAAGGATGCGTACGCGGACGTCGACTTCGGCGACGCCGCGCCGCCGCCGCCGCCGCGCGCTACCTCGACCGTCGCGCCCGCCGCGGGCGCCTCCGCCGCGGTCGCCTCCGCCGATCCGTTCGGCGACGACGATCCCTTCGCGGGGCTTCCCGCCGCCTCCAAACCCGCTGCGCCGACGGCGCTGCCGGCGATGAGCGGCGGGGCCTACGGCGGCACCTTCGGCGAGCACGACGACCCCGATCTCGGCCCGGCCATCGATCTGAAGACGGGCCGCGAGAAGCCCGCCGCGCCGGTCGAGGCCGCGCCCGCGGCGGCGGAGCCGC
>CAYHCR010000066.1:0-9765 GCA_964354895.1 uncultured Myxococcales bacterium
TACCAGCACGACGCCGGCAACACCGGCAACGCTTCCGCGCCGCTCTACCCGTAGCAGCAGGGCCAGGTCCTGCTCGACCATCGAGCGACGGTGTGTGGGCCGGAGCTGGCGCCGGATGGCGTGCGCCTTCGGGGCGGGCGGCGATACACCGGGTGGCGCACGGCGGGAGGGAATGCGATCGGGCAGCTCTTCCCGACCCGCGACGCTGTCCGGGCGCGGTAGGGTGCGCGGCGAAGTTCGCCCCAGGAGCCACCGTGCGCGCTGCGATCCTCTGGACGACGTTGCTGCTCTCGCTGGCGCCGCTCCACGCGATGGCCGAGGCGGAGTCGGCCGGTGGCGCAGGAGGCGGCGCGGCGGCGGGCGAGGGCGGCGCGGCCGTGGCGGACGAGCCACCAGCGGCGTGCGAGGCGCTCGTCGCGCTGCTCTCCGAAGACAAACATCGGCGAGGCCCGTTCCCCGCCGATCCGAGCGCGCTCTCCGCGGCGATCACGCCGGCGTGCCGGGCCGCGGTCGAGGCGAAGTCGCCGTCGGGCCTCGAGGAGGTGCTCGCGCGGCCGGATGCCTATCCTCCGCCTCCGGACGCGGTCGACCTCGAGATCGCCGCCGGCGTGATCTGCCTCCTCGGCCCGAGCTGGGCGAGCGAGCGGATGTTCGATTTCCTCACCTCCTCCGTCCCGGAGCCGGTGCAGGCGCGCTGCCTCGTCGAGTCCGCCGCCTCGATACACCCGCGCTACCGCGAGATCGCGAGCGTCTGGGCCGGGGATCGCGCGCTGGTCCTTCAGCCGCGCGCCTCGCCCAGGGTCAACCCCGTCGCCCTGCTCGCGCTCGAGCTCGCGCCGCCGGAGGCGCCGGTCCACCGCACGCTGCTCGCGTCGCTGCAGCTGGCCGACGCGCGCTCCGCGACGGGGCGCGACCTCCTGTACGGGACGCTTTGCGGCAGAGCGACGCAGCCCGCGATCCGGCAATACTGCGCCTCCGCGTCTCCAGACGCAGAATCGGGCTGGCTCGTGCTCGGCCGCTCGGGCCGGTCACTCGCGGCGCTGATCGGCAGCCTCGTCTACGTGCTCGTCGTCCACCTCGCGCGCCGCACGCGCCACGCGCGCACGCTGCTCGGCGTCGGCTCGCTGGTCGCATCGTTCTCGGCCGCCATCGCCCTCGGGGCGCTCTCCACCGCGCTCGGGATCGGGCTCTTCATCGCCATCTTCCTCGCGCTGAAGCTCTTCGGCCGCCAGCTCTTCGACGCGGGCTTTCAGCTCGGCAAGGCGCTCGATCCGGGGCCGGGCAGCGGCAGGACGGCGCTCGCCGGGCTGTTCGCGTTCGTCTTCACGGTGGCGATCGTGCTGACGTTGCGCCCGTTCTTCGGGGCGACTTGAAGGCTGGCCTGATCCTCCGTGCGCGCGTTCACCGCCGAGCCTCCAGGGCGCTGTAGCTGGATGGCTATCGCCGGGCCTGCGTTCCTCGAAGGATGGCTCCTCGGCGTTGGCTCCACTTGAGGCGATAACCCCGGCAGCGGGAGCGGGAGTCGGGAACGACCACCAACTGCGGCGACAGCGACAGCGACTGCGACAGCGACTGCGCCTGCGTCAGCGACTGCGTCAGCGACTGCGACAGCGACAGCGACTGCGTCAGCGACTGCGTCAGCGACTGCGTCAGCGACTGCGTCAGCGACGGCGACTGTGCGTGAACTGCGCCGGCAACACCTTTGCACTACGCATGTATCGCGACGCCGCCTCTGGACCAAACAGCGCCCAGCGAAGGCCGGGGGAGGCCCGGCGTCCGCAGTCCCTCGCGGCGAAGTCGTGTCGGTTACCGAGGCGCCGAGCACTCCTACCTGCCACTCTGCGCGTCTGAAGATCTGTCCGAAAATCCCATTTTCGGGCGGATCTTCAGCGGCGGAGCCCGCAGGGCGGAGCAAACAAATCAAGGCGCTTCACGCGCGAAGCGCGTGATTCGAGAATCGGTCCCCGCTGTGCGGGGCCGATTTTCCGACACGCCTTGAGCTAGCGGGGGACTGCGGCGGCGGGCGGGGCCCCCGGCCGGAGTCGGGCGCGGTCCTGCCGTGGGGTCCCCGCGCCCCGCCCCCCCGCCCGCCCGCCCGCCCCGCCCGCCCGTCAGCCGAGCTGCGCGACGCGGATCGCGATCTTTCCGCGCGCCTCGCCCGCCACGAGGTCACGCATCGCGTCAGCCGTCCGTTCCAACGCATACATGCGCTCGACGACCGGCGTGAGCTGCCCCGCTGCGACGAGCGAGGCGAGCCGCTCGAGGCCCGTGTGGTGCTCCTCGGCGACGACCATCGTGAGTCGCTGGCTCACGAACGGCGAGAGCGCCAGGGCCCGCAGCTGGCGACCCATGCCGGTGCTCCATCTTCCTTCGCCTTCGCCTCCGACGATGACCAGCGTGCCTGTCCGGGCGAGCGCGCGACGCAGGTGCGAGATCGACGAGCGGCCCCCGATGTCGACGACGACGTCGTACCGGGTGCCGTCGGCGAAGTCGGTCGTCGTGTAGTCGATGACGCGCTCGGCGCCGAGGGCGGCGACGAGCGCGGTCTTCGCCGTGCTGCACACACCGGTGACGCGGGCGCCGCGGGCGACGGCGAGCTGCACGGCGTAGGAGCCGACGCCGCCCGAGGCGCCGATCACCAGCACGCGCTGACCGGCCTCCACGCGCGCGACGTCCTCCACGGTCTTGAGCGCGGTGAGCCCGGAGATGCCCAGGACCGCCGCCTGCTCGAACGTGAGCCGCCCGGGCTTGTGCGCGAGCTTGTCTTCGCGGGCCGCGGCGTACTCGGCGAACGATCCCCGGCTCACGCCGAAGACCGCGTCGCCGACCGCGAAGCGCGTGACCGCGTCGCCGATCGCGACGACCGTGCCGGCGACGTCGAAGCCGGGCACCCGGTTCCTGGGCGCGCGCATCCCGAAGCCCATGAGCCGGATGAGATAGGGCTCGCCGGACATCAGGTGCCACGTGCCGCGATCGAGGCCGGCGGCGCCAACGCGGAGGAGCACCTCGCCCGGCGCGATCGTCGGGCGATCGAGCGTGCCGAACACGAGCTGGTCGGCGGTGCCGTACGTGGTCTGCACGATGGCGCGCATCGTGCCGCGGCTGCTCGGCGCCTCGGTGGTGCGGGGCGTGGGGTTCATGGTCGTCGGTCTCCTCGTGCGGGCGGCCATCCTGCCGCTCCTCGGGCTGGCCTTACGTTGTAAGTACGGTAGACGTACGACGTAAGATGAGTCAAGTCGACGGTGAGGAGGGGCCCCATGGCACCGCGTACGAAGGCGTCCCGGTCGCGCGTCCCGCTCAGCCGGTCGAGGGCGCTCGAGGTCGCGAGGTCGATCGCAGACACCGACGGCATCGGGTCGCTCACGATGCGTCGGCTCGCGCAGGAGCTCGGCGTCGAGGCGATGTCCCTCTACCACCACGTCGCAGGCAAAGAGGACATCCTCGACGGGATGGTCGACCTCGTCTTCGCCGAGATCGAGCTCCCGCCGTCCGACGTCGACTGGCGGACGGCGATGCGACGCCGCGCGGCCTCCGTGCGGTCGGTCTTCACCGCGCACCCGTGGGCGATCGCGCTCCCTCGCTCGACGCCGGGCCCCGCGACGCTGCGGCACCACGACGCGGTCCTCGGCTGCCTGCGGGCGGGCGGCTTGTCGATCCCGCTGACGGCCCACGCGTACGCGGCCATCGACGCGTTCCTCTTCGGCTTCATCACACAGGAACTCACGCTGCCGTTCGACACAGGCCCGCAGACGCAGGAGCTCGCGCAGGCGATCGTCGCGGCCATGCCGGCCGACCTCTACCCCCACCTGCGTGAGTTCACCGCCGAGCACGTCATGAGGCCGGGGTACGACTACGGCGCGGAGTTCGACTACGGACTCGAGCTCCTCCTCGACGGCCTCGAGCGGGCCCGGAAGCAGAAACCCCGAGCGGGCCCAGCCCGGCGATGAGGAGGTCCCGCAACGCAGCGACCGGGCGAGAGAGGGAGCGACCGCTCGGGTAGACGAGATCGGGCGCGGCTCCCTCGCGCGGTCGTCCGGGCCTGCCGCCGGCGAGTCCAGTCGAGCTTCGTGCTGGGTTTCCGGCTGACCTTCGAGACCGGGCTCGACCTCTACGCGCGATGGAGCTCGGCGCCGACCTCGTGGCGGTCGGGGCGCGGCTCGCTTGCGGGCCCCCTGCGGTTGCGGCGTCAGCGTCTGCGTCTGCGTCGGCGACAGCGTCAGCACAAGCGACGGCAAGACCTCTGCGCCACGCATGTATCGCCGCGCGGCCTCTGGGCCAGGTAGCGCCCAGCGAAGGCCGGGGGAAGCCCGGCGTCCGCAGTCCACCGCGGCGAAGTCGTGTCGGTTACCGCGACAGCACACATTCCTACCGGCCACTCTGCGCGTCTGAGCAAGCGGGGGACTGCGGCGGCGGGCGGGGTCCCCCGGCCGGAGTCGGGCGCGGTCGCACCGCGGGGCCCCAGCGCCTCCAGCGCCTCGATGGACCCGCGCCACCCGTACGTCGTGCAGCCGCTGAGAGCCCAGCTGCGTCAAACGCGGGCGACCCCATCCTTCGGCCAGCGCTTCAGCAGGAGAAGTTGATCCCGCCGCCGAAAGTCGAGCCCCAGCTGGACGCTGGCCCGCCGGAGTTCGGTATTTGTGTGGACGATGCAGGAGGGGCCGCCGCTCACGCGCAGCCCTCTCCACTCCCAGCCGCCGAGCAACTCGACGGTCTCGAAGCTCAGGTTGACCCGCGCCTGTCGGAGCTCCGGCGCCTGCGGGAGAAGCAGGAACTACGAGCTCGTGACCGGTGGCAAGCAGCGCAGCGAGGACCAGGCAGGAGGCGGACGCCAGCATGGAGGATGTCTCCCTCTACGGCTCCAGGGCTAGCGGAGGACCTTCTCGACCTTCTTCTTCTCCACCTCGAAGAGCGCGAGGAAGCCGTCGAGCTCCTTCTCTGCCTCGTCCTTCACGAGGCCCGACCGCTCCTGCAGCCTCGCGAGGAAGACCTCCTTCTTGCCCTTCAGGAGGAGCATGTCGTCGTCGGTCAGCTTCGCCCATTTCTGCTTCAGCTTGCCGCTCACCTGGTGCAGCTGCCCTTCGATCTGATCCCAGTTCATGGTGCGACTCCGGTGGTTGGGCGCGAGAGCCGCGCCGGTGTGATGGTCCTGCGGGGCTCGCCCCGCTCGAGCGGATCACAGAGCAGGTTCCGGGCCGGCCGCGGCGCCGAACAACTCCGGTCGTTTGCGGCGCGTGGCGCAGGCCGGGCGAATCGATTTGATGCACCCGCGAGGTCAATGCGATGTGGCAGGCTCCGGGCATGGAACTGCTCACGCTGCTGGGCCCGCTCGAGCTGGAAGACGGGCCGATCTACTCGCTCTTCGCGCTGCGCGAGGGCCAGCTCGACTCCTCGTCGGGCGCGACCCCCGACGAGGCGCTCAGGCGTCTCCTCGCGCGCCGGAGCGATCGGTCCGGGCTCGAGGTCGACGCGCAGTTCGCGTCGCTCGCGATCGGCGCAGGGCTCCCGATCCGCGAGCCGTCGGCGGAAGAGCTGGCGCTGATCGGCCACCTCGCGATCGGCCTCGCGGCCGAGGGACTCCTCGTGAAGATCACCGATCCCACGTTGATCTCCGGGCTGGCCGACGCGTCGCGCTCCTTCCTGCGCGCGGAGCCGTGGCGCTGCTTCGACAGCGACGTCGGGTGCGCCATCGCCGTGCGCGGCGTCTCCGGGCGCGAGCGGGAGCTCACGGTGCTCGGCTCCTCCGGCGAAGAGCCCGGCCTCTTCGTCTTCGACCGCCCCGGGATCATCGCCGCGATGAATGAGGCGGACGACGACGAGGCCGCGGTCTCCGTCTCGATGGACGCGATCGTCGTCTACTTCAAGACGGCGCCGGCCTTCGCGCAGGCGGCGGTGCAGCGCGGCCTGGGGCTCTCGCACGTGCCGGTGTTGCAATCCTTCGCTGCCTCGAAGGCGGCGGTGGTCCGCCCCGACGCGCTCCGCGTGCTGATCGCGGCGATGCACGCCACCGTCGCCGTGGTCGAGCAGCGCGGCCCCGCCACCGGGGAGTTTCTCTGGCGAGGCAAAGGTGTCTCGGTGGAGGTGACGCCGGGCGAGGGCTTCGATCCCGACGGCCTCCCGGCCTCCGTGCCGCAGTACGAGCTCGAGCAGAGCCCCGCCCATCGGCTTGACCAGGCGCTCCGGGAGAAGCTCGCCGTCTGGGTCGCGGAGGAGGACGGCCCGACGACCGCTCCGCCGGCGTTGCGTGACCACCCGCTGCTGCTCGCGCCCTACACGGCCTACCTCCACGCCGAGGGCGGCAGGACAATCGCCCGCCGCTTTGCCGCGCGGCTCTCTGAGGAGGAGCTCGCCTGGGTCGAGGCGCAGGAGCGCGCGCCAATGACAGTTCTGCAGGTTGAAGAGTGCTCGCCGGAGGAAGGCTTGGTGATCGTCCGCGACCGCCTCTCCGGGGCGCAGCATCGCGTGGCCGAGGGGCGGCTCTCGCCGGAGGTCGTCCGTCACGACGGCTACGCGGGGCGGCTCGTCGAGTTTCAGGGCGAGACGCTGCTCTGCGGCTGCACCTCGTCGCCGCTCGGGCCGGAACAGACGGATCGCCTCGTCGAGCTCTCGCGTCCGCTCGCGGCGCAGGGCGCGATCCGGGGGCCCGACGGGCTGCTCGCGCTCCTTCGCCTCGCCGAGGAGGCGCGCGTCCCGCCGGGCGCCCCGGCGCGGCTGGAGACGACAGACGGCGAGCCCTATGTAGGGATCTCCGACGAGCTCGTGCTCTCCTGCAGCGCGCAGGAGGCGATCCGGACGCTGGAACAACTGTCGGGCGTCGGTCGTGCGGAGACCTCGCGCGGCGAGCGCACGCTCTCGATCACCCATCCGGGAAACGCGGTCCACCCGTATTGGCGGAACACCTGCGTCGCGACGGTGCGGGTGGCGGGCCGCAGCCTGCACCTCGAGACGAGCTCGATCGATCGCGCGGCGCGCGTCCGCGCCGAGGTCGAGGCGGCGCTCGGAGATCGGGTGAAGTTCCGCGGGCGGACGCTGCAGGCGCCGCCGCAGATCCCAGCCATACTGACCGGCCTCGTGAAGTTCGACTCGTGCCGCGCGGGCGATCCGGCGCACCTCGCGCCGCTAGGAGAGCTCGAGCTCTTCGCGCTGCTCGCGGAGCGGTTGGGCGACGGGGCGCCGCCTGCGGCCGATCGACTGGCACAGGTGCACACGACGCTCTGCGAGCGGGAACATCGCGTGGAACGCGCCTGCCTCGAGACCGAGGAGGAGCCGCCGATGCAGCTCCCCCTGCGACGCATGCTCGGGATCTCGGCCGACGGCCGCTGGCTCGGACCGGATCGGGCGCTCCTGCGCCGGGGCGGGCTGCTCTCGCTGGGAGACCTTCTCGGGGCGTTCGCGGCCGCGATCTTCCCGGAGCTCCTCGACGTCGGCCGGAAGGACCGCGACGCCCTCGCGCTCACGATCGAGGCGTGGAAGCTCAGCCGGCGGGGCGCGACGCCGGAGGCGCTCGAAGAGGCCTGCCTCGCGCGCCGGACGGGGCCCACGGCCGCGGAGGAGGCGCCGTTGCGTTGGATGGTCGAGCTCTTCCGCACGAGCCTCGCGTGGGACGAGCGGGTGATCCTCGACTGGCACGTCGTCGACGCGGCGCAGTTCGCGAGCAGGATCGCGTGGCACCTCGAGGACGATCGGGAGCCCGCGCACGTGCCGCTCGCGTGGGATCCGGAGACCCAGACCGATCCCGAGGAGTGGGCGCTGGTCCCCGCGCAGTGGCGCACCGAGCTGGTGGCAGACATGCACCGGCTCGAGCTCAGTCCGCTCGGCGCCGACTTCGCGGCTCACATCGCGCGCCACGTCGAGCTGGAGGACGCGCTCGCCGGCCGTCCTCTGCCCGAGCTGCTGGCGACGATCGACGCGCTGGACGAGGCGCTCGGAGATCGACACGAGGCGCTCGACCTCATCGTCGAGGCGCTGGTGGCGAGCCCGAACGTGAAGGTGACGCACGGGGCAGCACTGCGGGGTCTGCTCAAGGAGGTCGAGGAGGAGCCGGAGTGACGCCCTCTACAGAGGAGGCGCGGGCCCGCGCCCGATCTCCTCGCAGCGGTCGCACCAGCGCGCCTGCATCGCGGCGACCGTCTCGCCGCCTTCGGCCGGGAGCGGCTCGACGGGCTCGAGCCCCTCGAGCGCGATCGCCGACTCGACCAGCAGGCGCGCGGTCGCCTCGCTCGTCGGCGGCCCTCCCTCCCCGCACGAGGCGAAGCCACGGCAGAGCGCGCACGGCCGCTCGGCCGCCGGGAGCTCGAGCACGTCCTTGCGGGTCTCGGCGAGCGTGGATCCACGCGGCGTCGGCCCCGGCTGCACTTCGCCGGCGAGCGCGTTCGCCGACGCGGCGAAGAGCGAGCGCATCGCGGCCCCGTACCTCGCACACGCATCGACGAGCTCGACCGCGGCCTCCTCCTCCGCCGTCAGCGTCGGGGCGGACGAGGCGGGCGTGACGACCGGCGGCTCGGCGACGGTCGCGCAGCCGGCGACGAGGAGCAGCCAGGCGAGGCGGCCGCCGGAGCGCGGCGGGTTCGGGCCCGCACACGCATGGCTCGCAATGCTGCACGCGCGCTTCACGACGGTCGCCCCGGCAGCAGGAGCACCGGGTCTCCCGCGGTGAGCGGCCCGGCCGTCAGCACCCGCGCGTACATCCGGCTCGCCCCGGGGCTGGTCTTCTGGGAGATCACGCCGTAGCGCCGCTCGAGGAAGCAGCCCTGGATCGTGCGGCAGGGCGCCGCAAAATCCGTCACCTCGATCACCGCCGCCACCCCGAGCCGCAGCCGCACGCCCGGCACGACGTCGGCCCAGCGCAAGCCCGCGAGCGTGAGGTTCTCGCCGGTCGCGCCCGGGAAAACCGGGTGACCGGCGGCCGCGAGCACCTCGATCACCTCGAGCGACCACAGACACAACGCGCGATCGGGCCCACCGTGGTGGACGCGGTCGGTCTGCCAGTCGCCCGCCAGTCCGTCGACGGACAGCTCTGCCGCAGCGACGGGCCGCTTGGGCACGCCGCCGGGCGAGACGTGGAGCGCGTGGATCGTCGCCTGCATCGCGTGCCTCCTTCGGGGGACGCGGCGCCCTCGAGGCCGCGCGCGCCGCGCCGGATGATCTCCCAGCCGGGGCGGCGCCGTCACCCTCCCCGCCGATCGGCGAGGTGTCAGCGTCCGGCCGACGCGGTACGAAGGGGCGTGTTCGACGCGCTCCAGAGCAGCTTCAGCCAGGCCCCACGCACCATCGCCCTCGTCGCGCGCTCCTCCCGCGCCGGCACGATCGCGCTCTTCGCGCTCACGACGCTCGCCTCCGCGCTCCCGCTCGGCGTCGCGTGGGCCGGAAAGGAGATCGTCGATGCCGTCACCCGCCGCGATGTGATCGGCGCGCTCGAGTGGGTCGGCGTGGAGCTCGCGGTGGTCGCAGCGCTCGCCGTGCTCGCGCGCGGTCAGGCGCTCACGCGGGGCCTGCTCGGCGCGCGGCTCTCGCTCGACGTGAACGTCGCGATCCTCGAGAAGGCCCGCGCGCTGCCGCTCGCGCAGTTCGAGGACCCCGGCTTCTACGACCAGCTCACGCGCGCGCGCCGCGAGGCCTCCAGCCGGCCCATCTCCGTGGTCACCGGCCTCTTCGGCCTCGGCCAGGAGCTGCTCATCCGCGAGGACAACCTCCTCAAGCTCGGCGCCTTCACGGGCAAACCCGAGCGGATGGAGCGCTACGTCACGCGGCTCGGCGCGCTCTTCCCGG
>CAYHCR010000067.1:0-9738 GCA_964354895.1 uncultured Myxococcales bacterium
GCCGAGTCGAACCAGGAGCTCCGCCTGCTGCAGCTGCGCAAAGGGAAGGGTTGACGTCCTCGGCTTCGCCTTGACGGCTGCGTCGCGGCCCCGGATCATGCCCCCTTTTCGCGCGCCGCTCCCCCCGCTCCGGGGGGGCCGCGGTCGCTGGAGCTTCCTCCTTGGCCAAGCAGCACCTCCTGCTCGTCGACGGCGATCCCAAGAGCCTCCGGGTGATGGAGGTCTCCCTCAAGAAGGCCGGCTTCTCCGTCACCACGGCCGTCCACGGCGGAGACGCGCTGGAGAAGTGCATCATCGCGACGCCGGACCTGATCCTCTGCGACACGAAGATGCCGGAGATGGACGGCTTCGAGCTCTGCCGTCGACTCAAGGCCGACGATCGTTTCCGAGAGATCCCGTTCCTCTTCCTGACCTCGCAGAAGAACGTCGAATACAAGGTGAAGGGGCTCGAGCTCGGCGTCGACGACTACCTGACGAAGCCGATCTACATCAAGGAGATCGTCACCCGCGTGAAGCTCCTGCTGCAGAAGCGGGAGAAGGAGAAGCTCGAGAAGCGCGACCAGAAGGCGGGCCTCTCCGGCAGCCTCAACGACATGGGCGTGGTCGATCTCGTGCAGACCTTCGAGATGGGCCGCAAGACCGGCGTCGTTCGCCTGACCGACAAGCTCGACCGCATGGGCGAGATCTTCTTCCGGGACGGCCGCATCGTCGACTGCGAGCTCGGGAGGCTGCGCGGCGAGACGGCCTTCTATCGGATGCTCAATTGGAGCGAAGGCGGCTTCGAGATCGAGTTCCGGGTCGTCGATCGCAAGGAGATCATCGAGGGCGCGACGCAGGGCCTGCTGATGGAGGGCATGCGCCGGATCGACGAGTGGGGCCGGATGCTCGAGCAGTTGCCGCCGCTCGAGACGGTCTTCGAGGTCGACTACCACGCGCTCTCCGAGCGGCTCTCGGAGATCCCGGACGACGTGAACCCGCTGCTGCGGCTCTTCGACGGTCGGCGCGACGTGGAGCGCGTGGTCGAGGACTCGGAGCTCGATGATCTGCAGGCGCTCTCGGTCATCTCGAAGCTCTTCTTCGAGGGCATGCTCCGGGAGATCCAGCCCGAGACGCCCGTCTCGCCGCCGCCGCGCAGGGTCGCGGGCGTCGAGGCGTGGCTGCAGACGCCGCCCGGCGCGCGGACGCCGCAGCAGGAGGCCGCGGTCGACTGGTTTGCGGGCCCCGTCGGCGACGACGCGCCCGCCGTGCGGGCCGCGACGCCCGCGTGGGGCAGCGTGATCGTGCCGGCGGCCGCCGAGGCGGGGCTCTCGCTCACGCCCGAGCTGCCCGCGCTCGAGCAGCCCCCGGCGGCGACGCCGTCCGAGCCGGAGGCTGCAGCGCTTCCCGCGCTCGTCGAGGTCCCGCCGGAGCCGATCGAGCCGCCCGCGCCCGAACCGACGGTCGGCGAGGAGCTCTCCTTCGCCGGCCTCGTGGAGAGCGAGCCGGAGGCCCCTCCCGAGGAGCCCGCGGCCGAGTCCGGCGCCGCGCCCCTCTCGTTGGGCGAGCCGGTCGAGGCGCCCATCGCGCTGGACGCGCCGATCCCGCTCGGCGCGCCGGTCTCGCTGGAGGAGGCGATCGCGTCGGAGGCGGGCTCGCCGGTCTCCCGCGCTGCGGCGGTCCCTGAGCCCGCGCCGCCTGAGGCGGATCTCTCGCTCGATCCCACGACGCTCCCGGGCGTGCCGGCCGGTGGATTCCTCGGCCTGATCTCCGAGGTCCACGGCGCCGGCGCGCCTGCGCCGGATGGTCCGGCCGAGCTCGCGCCGCAGATCATCCGCTATCCGCCCAAGCGCAGCGGCTACAAGGAGAAGCTCCTCGCCGAGGAGACTCGCAGCGGCTCGGTGACGCAGGAGATGAAGGTGCCGGTGGAGCTGCCGGGGCTCGCCCCGGGCGTTCCGCCGCCGCGCGCAGACGAGTCCCTCCCGCCGACGCTGGCGGAGCGGCTCGCCGCGTTCGACGAGAGCGCGCCCGAGGAGCCGCCGCCGGGGGCGAGCGTCACGCCGCCGGATCGGCCGGCGCGGAAGGATCTCGCCAGCGTGGAGGCCGAGCTCGGCGTGTCCGTGCCCGCCGCGGAGGATCCCCACGCGGAGCTCTTCTTCTCGGGGCGCACGCCCGCCGCGCAGGCGCAGGACGGGCTGCTCGACGAGTACGAGGCGACGCTCGGCAAACGCGCGCAGTCGAACCGCAAGCTGCTCTTCGGCGGCCTCGGCGCGGTCGGCGCGGCCGTGGTCGGGCTGGTCCTCTGGTCGCAGTTCGGCCCGAGCCCGGGCCCGATCACGCTCCCGGACGCCGGCGTGGCCGTGGCCCTCGCGCCGGACGCCGGACCGCCGCCGGTGGAGGGCGCGCCGGACGCGGGCGCCGCGCTCGTCGACACAGTGGACGGAGGCGAGGCGCTCGCCGACGCGGGCGAGGCGCTCGCCGACGCGGGCGCTGCCGAAGCGGCGCCCGACGCGGGCGCCCCGCTCGAGCCAGAGGACGCAGGTGTGGCAGCGGCCGAGCCGGACGCCGGGGCCGCGCCGCCCGACGCGGACGCAGGTGTGGCGCTCGTCGCGCCGGACGCAGGTGTGGCGCTCGTCGCGCCGGACGCAGGTGTGGCACCCGCGGAGATCCCCGTCGCGCCGCCCGCGATCACCGGCACCGTCGACGAGGCCGCCTACAAGGCCGCGCTCGCGAGCGCCGAGAAGAAGAACGCCAACGGCAACTTCCGCAGCGCCGTCGCCGAATTCCGCAAGGCGATCGTCGCGAACCCGGGCTCCGTCCCGGCGCGGGAAGGGCTCGCCGCGGCGCTCTTCGACATGGGCGACGTCGAGGCCGCCCGCGCGGCGGCCGACGAGGCGATCGCGCTCGACGCGAACGCCTCCCGCGCCCACGCGCTGCGCGGCATGGCGGCGCAGCTCGCGGGCGATCGCGCGGCGGCGAAGCTCTCCTACGAGCGCTACCTGGAGCTCGAGCCGCAGGGCATGTACTCGCAGGACATCCGGTTCATGCTCCGGAAGCTCTGAGGCGCCGTGCTCGTCCTCGGGCTCGAGTCCTCCTGCGACGAGACGGCCGCCGCGATCGTGCGCGACGGCCGCGTCGTGCTCGCCGACGTCGTGTCGACGCAGGCAGAGCTGCACCAGCGGTGGGGCGGCGTCGTGCCGGAGCTCGCCTCGCGCGATCACGTGCGCAAGCTCGTGCCGGTGCTCGACGAGGCGCTGCGCACGGCCGGCGTCACGCTCGAGCAGCTCGACGGCATCGCCGTCACGAGCGGGCCCGGGCTGATCGGCGCGCTGCTGGTCGCCGTGCAGCTCGGCAAGGGGCTCGCGTGGGCGCTCGACAAGCCGCTCGCCGCGGTCAACCACCTCGAGGGCCACCTGCTCGCGGTGCGGCTCGGCGAGGCGCCGCCGGAGCCGCCGTTCCTCGGGCTCGTCGTGAGCGGCGGTCACACGAGCCTCTACGCGGTGCGCGGCTACGGTCGCTACGAGCGGCTCGCCGTCACCCGCGACGACGCGGCGGGCGAGGCGTTCGACAAGGTCGCAAAGCTGCTCGGGCTGCCGTACCCGGGCGGCGTCGAGATCGATCGGCTCGCGCAGGGCGGCGACCCGAAGGCGCACCGCTTCCCGCGCGGGCTGGATCGCCACGACGTGCTCGACTTCTCCTTCAGCGGCCTGAAGACCTCCGTGCTGTACCACGTGAAGGAGCGAGGCAGGCCCGAGGGGCAGGCGCTCGCGGATCTCTGCGCGAGCGTGCAGGAGGCGATCGCGGACGTGCTCGTGAAGAAGGCGCTGCGGGCGGCCAGGCTGCACGCGCTGCCGACGATCGTGGTCTGCGGCGGGGTCGCGGCCAACTCGCGGCTGCGCGCGCTCGCGGCGGAGCGGGGCGCGAAGGAAGGGCTGCAGGTTCACCTGCCCGAGAAGCGGCTCTGCACCGACAATGGCGCGATGATCGCGGTGGCCGGCCACCACGCGCTGATCGCGGGCCGGGTCGCCCGGCTCGACGCGCTCAACGCCGACCCCGCCTGGAGACTCTGACGATGGCGCTCCCCTCCCCGCAGGCGCTGCTCCGCTCCCGGGGCCTGCGCCCCAAGCGGTCGTTCGGCCAGAACTTCCTGGGCGATCCCCATCACCTCGGCGCGATCGCGGGCGCGGTGCGCGCAGGTCCAGACGACGTGATCGTCGAGCTCGGCGCGGGCCTCGGCCACCTCACCGAGCGGCTGCTCGAGACCGGCGCGCGAGTGCACGCCGTCGAGCGCGATCGCGATCTGGTGCCGATCCTCCGGGACGTGCTCGGCGGGAACGAGCGGTTGACCGTGCACGAGGCCGACGCGGCGCGCTTCGATCTCGCGGCGATCGCGGCGGCGGCGGGGCGACGGATCTTCGTGGTCGGCAACCTGCCGTACCACCTCGGGACGGAGATCCTCTTCCACGTCCTCGACGCCCGTGAGCCCGTGGCCCGCGTCGTGTTCCTGCTGCAGCGCGAGGTCTGCCAGCGCCTCGCCGCGATGCCCGACACCGACGACTACGGCGTGCTCTCGGTCCGCACGCAGCTCTGGGCGGACGTGGGCATCGTGCACCACGTGCCCGCGGGCGCCTTCGTGCCGCCGCCCGAGGTGGAGAGCGCCGTCGTCCGGCTCGATCTGCGCACGACGCCGCTCGCGGATCCCGGGGACGACGGTCGCTTCCGCGCCCTCGTGAAGGCGGCCTTCGGGCAGCGGCGCAAGACGATCCGCAACGCGCTGCGCGGGGCGCGGTTCGCCGACGACGCCCGGCTCGACGCAGCGTTCGCCGCGGCGGGGATCGATCCCGGCGCGCGGGCGGAGGTCCTGTCGGTGGGGACGTTCTGCGCGCTCTGCCGCGCGCTCGGCTGATCAGCGATCGGTGTCAGCGCCGAGCGTGGCGAGCGGCAGCGCGATGAGCGCCAGGCCCACCAGCGCCGCGCCGACGAGCACGATCAGGACCGTGTCGAGCGCCCGGCCGACGAGCGCCTTGCCGGCCCAGACGGCCGCGGTCGTCGCGAGCGCGACCGGCGCCAGCAGCGCGGAGGGAGAGGGGAGGGTGGCCGTCCGGGTGATCGCGCGCGACATGTGAGGCCTCGACGAAGCGGTGGTTCGTCGGGCCCTACGCGGCGCGCGCCGTCGCGGTTCACTCCCCGAAGCAGCCGCTCACTGGCCGCCAAAATTCTGGGTCCAGTAGTGGCGGTACGCGCTGCCCCGCGCGTTGGCGTAGCCGACGCCGAGCGCCGCGAAGCCGCCCTCCGTGATGTTCATGCAGTGGCCCGGCGAGTCCATCCAGCCCGCCACGACCTCGGCCGCGCTCGTCTGGCCGGCGGCGATGTTCTCGCCCAGCGGCGGCGCCGAGTAGCCGGCCCGCTCCATCCGGACGAACGGATCGTCGCCATCGAGGTTCACGTGGTCGAAGAAGTCGCGGTGGCCCATGTCGGCCGAGTGGCAGCGCGCCGAGACGCGGAGCCGGGCGTCGTCGTGCAGCGGCCCGCTCGCGGCGCGCTCGACGCCGCCGCAGATGGCGCCCTGCGAGCGCTCGATGTTCACGAGCCGCAGCACCTCGTCCTCGAACGCGACCCACTCCTCCGGCCACGTCGCGGGGTTCGTGCAGTCGCTGCCGCAGTCGACGTCGGTGTCGGTCGTGCAACCGGCCGGGCAGCAGCCGTCGCGCCCCGCCGTGCAGGCCTTCGGCGCAGCGCCACAGGTGGCGTCGCACGTCGCGGCGCTGCCGGTCAGCGCGTCGTCCGTGCAGGCGTCGCCGTCGTCGCACGTCGCGGGGCAGTCGCCGTCGCAGCGCTCGCCGGCCTCCACGCTCCCGTTCCCGCAGACGGGGCCCGTCGCGCCACCGCCGCCGCCGCCGCTCCCGCCAGCGGCCTCGCCGCCGCTCCCGCCAGCGCCGCCGTCCTCCGTGGGCGCGTCGTCGCAGGCCGCCGCGAGCAGGGTGGTGAAGATCAGGAGGACGAGCAGGTGTGCGGGCATGGTGAGCTCCAGGTCAGCGGGCGCCGAAGGTCTGCGTCCAGTAGTGCGTCCACTCCGTGCCGGGCGCGAGCTGGAAGCCGATCCCGTGCTCGTTCGAGCCTGGCGCCATGAGGTTGCTGCAGTGGCCTGGCGACTCGACCCAGCCGCGCACGACGGCGTCGGGGTCGGGGTAGCCGGCGGCGATGTTCTCGCCCGTCGCCGAGCCCGTGTAGCCGGCCGCGGCGATGCGGTCCCACGGCGAGACGCCGTCGGGCGTGTCGTGATCGAAGAAGCCACGCGCGGCCATGTCGGCCGAGTGGCAGCGGGCCGCCTGCCGGAGCGCCGCGTCCATCCGCAGCGGGCCGGCCGGAGCAAAGCGGTCCGCGCCGCACGTCGCGCCGCGCGCGCGCTGCTCGTTGACGAGCACGAGCACGCGCTCCTCCATCGCGACCCACGCGGCCGGCCAGCCGCCGCGGCAGTCGGTGCCGCAGGCCGCGTCGAGCGCCGGATCGCAGCTCGCGCCCGGCTCGTCCCCGGCGCCGCCGAGCCCCCCGGGCGCGCACGCGACGGAGTCACCGCCCGCGCCGCCGCCGCCCTCGACGCAAGGGGCCGTCGGGTCGAAGCCTTCGCAGGCGGTCACGAGCAGGAGCAGGAGGGCGCGCTTCATGGCGCCGCATCCTACCCAAGCGCTCGCCCGCGCCGAGCGTTCCAAGCACCCCGTCGGGCGTGCTACACGGCCGCGCATGTCGCGCCTCGAGAAGCAGCTGATGTATTCGGTCGCGCAGGCGAGCAAGGACTTCGGCCTGCTCGAGCCGAACGACCGCATCATGGTCTGCCTCTCCGGCGGCAAGGACAGCTATGCGCTCCTGCACCTGCTGCAGCGGACGCAGGCGAAGGTGCCGTTCTCGCTCTCGCTCGTCGCGGTCAACCTCGACCAGGGCCAGCCGGGCTTCCAGCAGGACGTGCTGCAGCGCCACTGCGAGGCGGTCTCCGTCCCGTACCGGATGCTGCAGCGCGACACCTACTCGATCGTCAAGGAGAAGATCCCGGAGGGGAAGACGTACTGCTCGCTCTGCTCGCGGCTGCGGCGCGGGATCCTCTACGACGCGGCGGTCGAGCTCGGCTGCAACAAGCTCGCGCTCGGTCACCACCGCGACGACGTCATCGAGACGCTGCTGCTGAACCTCCTCTACTCGGGGCAGATGAAGGCCATGCCACCGGTGCTCCGCAGCGACGACGGCCGCAACACGGTGATCCGCCCGCTTGTCTACTGCGCGGAGGAGGAGCTCGCCGCCTTCGCGCTGGAGCAGAACTTCCCGATCCTGCCTTGTGACCTCTGCGGCTCGCAGGAGCACCTGCACCGCAGGAAGGTGAAGCGCATGCTCGCCGAGCTGCAGGCCGAGAACCCCAACGTGAAGGGGAACATCCTCGCGGCGCTCGGGAACGTGCGGCCGACCCACATCCTCGATCCGAAGGTGCGCGCGGCGATGGGCGTCTTCGCGATGCGCGGCGAGGATCCGCTCTGGGAGCACGACGCCGAGCCGCCGCACGAGGATCGCCCCGCGTCGACGGCGCGCCTGCCGGTGCTCTGACGCCCGATTCACCCGAGGGACAGCAGTTCAGTCGAGCCAGAGGAAGAGCGCGCCCCCGGCGGCCGCCGCGACGAGCAGCAGCAGCGCGATCCGCACCAGCTCGCGGGTCCGGCTCACGTCCGGCGGCGGGGCCGTGGCGAGCCCCGGCGGGACGACGCCGCGGATCGTGGAGAGCGGCCCGCTCGCCGCCGGGCCCGGGTCGAAGACCGGACGGCGCTCCGGCGAACCGGGCCGCGCCATCGGCGAGCGATCCCAGGTGGCGCCGCCGCCCCGCGCCTCGTCGATCGGGAGCAGCGCCGTGCCGTCGGCCTTGCAGAACGACGCGGTCCCCTCGGCGTAGCGGCGCAGGCAGGTCGGGCACAGGCCGGCGCTCATGGCTTGTCTGTCACTCCGAGGGCTCGAGCCGCAGCTTCACGCGCGCGGGCTGGCCGTCCGTCGGCGCGGGGAGCTTCTGCCCGCTGAGCAGCTGGCTCACACACAGCACCGCGTTGCCGTCGTTCTGCGTCGCGGAGCCGACGTCGCCCTGCACGCCCGCGACGAGCCCGGCGCCGGAGATCGCGAGCTCCAGCTGCACACCTTTTCCACCCGGCGGGACGCAGCCATCCAGCCGCTTCGCCGCTTCGACCAGCACCGGCCGGACGAGCTCCGCGTCGAGCGCGCCCGACGTCTCGATCGAGGCGATCGCCAGGCGTCGAAGCCCGGGCACCGGCGCGTCCGGGCGCTCGATCGGTCGCGCGGGCGGCAGCTCGCCGATCGGCGGCGCGCCGCTCGGCAGCAGATAGGCGGCGGCGACGCCCGCGCCCACGAGCGCGACGATCGCGAGCGCCGCGAGCGCCAGCATGCTTCGGTTGCCCTGCGCGCCCTCGTCCGCCATCGCCTGCTCCCTTCAGTCCCACTCCGAGCCACCGCGCCGCCCGCCCCGCGCGACCGGCGCCAGGCGCGCCCGGACCGCGCGATCGATCTCGCGCTGGCTCTCTCGCGCGACGATGTCGTCACGCCGATCTTCGTAGGTCTTGCCCCGGGCGAGCGCGATCTCGAGCTTGAGCCGGCCGTCCTTGAAGTAGAGCCGCACCGGCACGATCGAGTAGCCACGCTCGGAGACGCGCGAGATCAGCTTGTCGATCTCGGCGCGGTTGAGCAGCAGCTTGCGCAGCCGCAGCGGCTCGTGACCCTGCACGTTGGCGTGCTTGTAGGGCCCGATGCGCAGCTTGTGGACGAAGAGCTCGCCCTTCTCTTCCTGGACGAAGGAGTCGACGAGGCCGACGTCGCCGGCCCGGACCGCCTTGACCTCGGAGCCGAGCAGCGCGACGCCCGCCTCGTACCGATCGGAGAGCCGGTAGTCGAACCGCGCGCGGCGGTTCTCCGCCACGACCTTCTCACCCGCTACCGTCGCCTTGGCCGCCACGCGTGCAAGCTACACCAGCGCCTCGACCGACGTGCCAAGATCGCCGCCTCCCCGAACGCCCGAAGGACCCAGCCGATGCTCCGACGCGCCCACCGCCCGCTCGTGCTCGTGCTCGCGCTCCTCGTCGCTGCGTGCGACGACGCCGCCACGCCGCCGCCGCCGCAGCCCCTGACGGAGGGCACGAGCCTGCCGCCGCTCGCCGCTCCGATCGCGCCGCGGACCTTTCCCCGTGCCGGCACCCGCATCACGCCCTACGTGGTCGAGGGCTTCGCCGAGGCCCGGACGCCGGGGCCGGGCGCCGCCGCGATCCCGCCCGTCCTGCTCGACAAGCTCCCCGCCGGACCCGGCTTCGCGCACGACGGGACCGCGGAGAGCTTCTCGCTCAACCGCACGCGCGTGCTGGCCTTCACCTCCGAGCCGCCGCCAGCGGAGGTCGCCGCGGTGATCGTGCTCGTGCCGGGCCTGCTCGCCGGCGCCTCGAGCTTCGTCGAGCTCGCCACGCAGCTCGTCGAGGTCGGCGCCGCGCAGGGGCGGCCGCTGATCGTGCTGGCGGTCGATCGTCGCTCGAATTTTCTGGAGGACTCGACGGGCCTCGCGGTCGCGCTGCAGGCGGGAGATCCGACGATCGCCGCCAGATTTCACGGCGTACTCGGCCTGCCTGCCGCCGACGTCGCCGGACGGACGTTCCGGCCGATCGAAGGCGCCGACGCGCTCTTCGTCGCGGAGTGGGGCCTCGATGTGCACCTGCGCGATCTGCGCGAGGTCGT